>JAJZKF010000026.1 GCA_021804305.1 Microcaldota archaeon
AAGCGATGGCTTCTATGCCGATAGCATCTACTTTGGCAGGTCTTCCATCCAAAAGGAGATGCACCTTGACAGCCCAAGCCCAAGAAAGCTTGACAGATATGACCCGAATCCTAGGGCTATTGCGCCTATCGAAGTCGCAAGGGCCATGTATCGCATCATCCCGGTGATGAATCCCAGTTCACTGCCCAAGGCATTGTAGGTATAGGAATAGGATGCTCCTTTCACGTAAGGCATAAGAGAGCCGAGCTCGCCTAGCTCTAGTGCAATTATAAGTGCAAGCACCCCTACAAGTGCAAAGGCAACAATGGCGAATGATCCTGCCAGCGCTATTGCCGTGCCGCTAAGGACGAATATCCCTGCGCCTATTATTGCGCCGAGGCCAACTGCCGCTGCGACGTATACCTCAACTTTGTTCCTATCATCATTTCCCATTGGCGACCACGGCCAGTATTTAAGCCTAGAATAAAGATGCTATAAAAATTAATATTACGATATGCATGGCCAAGCCAAAGCGGCATCTCACGTTTGCATTTATAATTCTATTTTGCAAATAACAAGCATGGCAATAGAGCAGGAGGACGTTGATACGATAAAGAACGAGCTTTGGGAGGATGAACAGGTTGTCCTGACAGTGAGACAACGCAGAGTGGGGCCTGGCGGCTCGGTGATAACCCCTACAAGCGTTGTGGCAACCAACAGAAGGATAATCATAATAAACAGGGAAACGCTTGGGCTCAGACACGACATAGAAAGCATACCGTACGATCACGTGACAAGCGTTAGGTGGGAGCACGGCATAATCTCCTCTTCAGTCTTCCTCAGGGTTGCCGGTTTCTCTACCGAAAAGGGTTTCCTAAAGGGCACTGGCGGACAGGAAGGGGAGATAGACGGGCTTAACAACAATGACGCCCAGGAGCTTTCAGACTATGTTGAAAAGATGATTTCAGGTGAGGGAAAGCCCCCGGTTGCCCCGGCAAGCGCCGTTGGAGCAGGTGGAGGCAAATTCTGCGCCAATTGCGGTGCAAAGCTTGCGCCTGGCGCGAAATTCTGCTCGGCGTGCGGGAAAAAGGTCTGATTGATACTTGCAGAATCAGTTACACAATGAACTTGCGCTTATAATCTCTTTGCTGTTGCTAACGAAATTATCGCCGCTGCCGTCCATAATTGCCCTTCGCTCTCCTGTGGCTTGCCGTCCTTTGGTCCGTAGACTTCGTTCATCGCTCGCCTTGAGAGCATCAGGCTAGATGCCTGATCAGCCTTTTCTTCAAGGCCAGCTCTCCTAAAGGCCTGGACGACTCTGGACTCGACGAACGGCCAGATTGTAGAGTTCTGGTATGTTCCCGGTGCATTACGCCTAAAAGCACCATTGCCTACAAAGGCATGCAGGCGCCTTAGGGATGAGAAGAAGTTTCTCTTTTCTATCGCGTAAGGAGGAGATATATTCGTGTATCCGAATTCTGTCTTTGCCGCTTCCAGCGCAGATAGGACTCTGGTGCTCTTGTCGCCTGCGGTGCCGTTTAGTACGGCCAGGGAGTTTCCAAGGCTGTCAAGGTGCATCTCCTTTTGGATGGAAGACCTGCCAAAGTAGATGCTATCGGCATAGAAGCCATCGCTTTCAGAATAGAATAGCCTATTGACCGTGTTCCTGAGCTGCTGCGCCTTCTCGGGCATGCCTATCGCATCGTACATCTCGACCAGGAGCATCTGGTTTGACAATAGATACTTGCCCATGTAATTGGGCATCGCGTCCCTCCAGTCCATCCCGCTTATCAGACCGTTCTTGTCGAGCTTTCGTTCTATATAATCAAGGCAGAGTTTTAGCCCAACTGCATTCTGCTCCAAGAATTGCGTGTCGGAAGTGGCCGTGGCGTATTTTGCAACGCCTAGTATGAATAGTATCTCAGTATCTGCAGCCCATGAATGGAAGCTTGGGATTCCGCCCAACTTCTTTTGCTCGTGCACGGATGTAGGTATCCTTCCGCTGCGCCTTTGGTGCTTTAGAAATATGGAGAATTGCCCCTTTACCTCATTTGCATAGCCAAGACTGAGGAGAGCGTCTATCGAGTAGACAAGGTCGCGGTTCCAGAGCTGAGGATAGTTACTTGTGCTAGCATGGAAGCCCGAATCCCTTCTGCACCCTTCTATTACCTTCATCGCCTCCTGTACCTTTGCAGATCCAACAGGAAGGTTTAAGGTTTGCATGATTGATACGCCGTTTTCTGGTTAATAAGGTTTTTGTGCTAATTGCATGCGAACCTTACGCGGCATTATGCCGCAAGCTTCAGCGGCGCAGGATCAGGAACCTGCGTCTCGACCTGCGTATAATCTGTCCTGTCCCTTATCAGCTTCTTTATTGTCACCGTCTTTATCTTCTCGCTCCTCGCCTTCCATCGCATCCTGCCGGCAAGAGCCGTGATTGCTCCTGCAAGCGGGAAGAGCACCCCCTGCACTGGAGGGAATGCTATGGCAACCCCAGTTACTGCGGCTGCTCCTCCAAGTGAGAGCCACTCGAATATCCTGTAGGTCATCTTGTCTATCTGGTGCTCGTTTGCAAGCTTCTCAAGGCTCGCCCTAGTCTCCTGGTTTATGAAAGTTATCTTCAAATCGTCGACCTTGAGCCTTAAGGACTCTATGTCGCCTCTGAGTATGTGGCGCTCGAGCCTGTTAAGGTCGCTGCGCACGCCTTCGAGCGCGCGCTCTATATGGCCGGACATATCGACCTTCACTTCATCTGGCTCGTTTAGCCTCTCGACCCCTTTTAGGGCCCGAAGATAAAGCTTCTCCGACACCAAAAGAAGCATTAGCTGCTCGTTTCTGTCCTCCGTGGTCTTTGCCTGGAACGCGGCCTCGGAGGCCTCGGTCCTATTCACGCTTACCTCAATCTCGTTTCTCTTCTCCTCCTCGAGCTTGTTGAGGTGCCTGCGCATGGTGCTTGGCCTTAGGATCCTCTTCAAGGCCTGCACAAAATCCGTCTCCCTGAACCTTCTCCTCTTTCGATGAGATTCGGCTTCGGTATCCAATCTGGAAATACTAGCTCCTAATGCCAATCTTTCCACCCTCCCCACAGTGTCCTTTAAGACAACTGACATCTCCCTCCCCAATAGATAATTTGCTCCTTGGCTTTATATAGCTTTTGTTCGAGATTTGGGAGCCTAAAATAAGCCTTGAGATGTTGTCAGGAGGAACGATTTTGACGTCGATTTGCGGCCTACTTGAATCGTATGGTGTCGAGGTCCATCGGAGCCCTGGATTCAGTGTGCATCATGTTGCCCAAAACCCTTGAAAGATCCTCGCACTTTGACTCCTCTCCGTGCATCGTAAATATCTTTCTTGGGGAAGGCCTTAGGTTCCTTACGAAGTCCATGAGCTGCCTCCGATCGCTATGTCCGGAGAATCCCTCAACAGTCTTTATCTGGGCGTTTATCTTGACCTGAACCATCTTGCCATCCTCTCCTGGAAGAGCTATCTCGGAGGCCTTGTTCTGCACCCTCCTTCCCAGCGAGCCAGCGCTGTTGTATCCTACGAATATTACAGTGTTCTTCGGATCCTCAGCCATCTGCTTGAAATACTCTAGGCTCGCCCCGCCGTTGAGCATTCCTCCGCTTGCCAGTATAACTGAAGGCCCTTTATCGAGCAGGTCTCCGCGCTCGCCTTTTGCAACCTCGAAGATCTCGCTCTCAAACGGGGAGTTGTTGCTCAGTATCCTCTGCTGTATACCCATTCGCAGATACTCGGGATATGCAGTGTGTATTGCACTTGCCTCAAGTATCATGCCGTCAAGATAGACAGGTATGTCGAGCTTGTACTCTGGATTGTTAACTAGGTAGCTCTCCAGCACTAGCATGAGCTCCTGGCTCCTTCCCACGGCAAAGAGAGGTATTAGGACCTTTCCTCCGTTCTTAACTGTCGACTTTATCGTCTCCATAAGTTCGATCTCGGCCTGCTTCCTGTTTGCAGTTATGTCGTTGGGTCCGCCGTACGTGCTCTCTATGAATAATGCATCGATCCTAGGATATCTGGTGTCTGCCTCGTTGAGCAGCCTTGTGAAACCGTACTTCATGTCTCCTGTGCTGACTATGTTGTACATGCCTTCGCCTATGTGCAGATGCACGGTACCGCTACCGAGTATGTGCCCTGCGTTGTGGTACGTCAACTTTATCTCGTCGGTGACGTTGGTGACTTCGCCATAGTCCCTTGTAACCATGTGCATGAGCATCGCCTTTATGTCCTTTTCCCCGTATAATGGCGTGCCGCCGGTCTTCATGACGAGCCTGTTGTAATCGTAAAGAAGAAGCGCGCAGAGATCTCTTGTCGGCGGAGTGCAGTAGACCGGGCCGGTGTATCCGAACTTGAAGAGATATGGCACGAAGCCCATATGGTCCATATGCGCGTGCGTAAGTATTACCGCGTCGAGGTCGTTGAGGGTTATATTCATGCTGTCAAGATAGGGATATGCCTTATTCTCTCCCTTGGAATTGGCCTCGCCGCCCCTTATGCCTGGCTCCGGGCTTATCCCGCAGTCTATAAGTATCTTAGATCGATTGGTCTCTATGAGAAGGCTGCTCCTTCCGACCTCTTTGAACCCTCCAAGCGCAGTTGCCTTGACCCACTCGCTCTTTGCGCCAAGACGGTTTATCTTCTTGCCCAGAGCGCTGAGGAACTTCTTCCTGAATGCGCTCTCCTTGAACATGAGCTGCCTAACGCCCTTTATGACATCGCTGTTCATTGTTGGCTGCCTTAGCACTCTTGGGACCCAGTTGGTCTCCCTTATTATCTGCATTAGTGTCGAGCCGCCCTTTCCTATAACGAGCCCTGGCTTGAGCGCCTCTATGTAGACTTCGCAGAAGTCGGGCATGAATCGTATACCTTCCGGCGCTACGCCTGCATCTGGAGGTATGAGCGCACGTATCTTCTCAATGGCAGCCTCGGGCTCCATCAACTTTGATGCAGTGCTCCTAACTATCAGCCTCTTCTTTACTGATGCGGAGATGTTCTTTATTACGTTCTCGTCACCGTATATTGCGCCGATGTTGTTTACATATACGGCAACGTCAGGGCCTTCGTACTCCACGCTTGCTGTGGCGGCGTCTGCAGGAATCAGGCTACTAACTTTATCCAGTATCTCCTTATTGTACTCTTCATCACTCACTATATCACAAAATACGCATCAAGACCTTTAAATGACCAATCCGGCAGTGCAGCTATTTGACAAGTTTCTCTATCTCTTCTCTGGTGTACTCCCTGTAACCCTTCTTGGTTATGGTTATTATCTTCGTGTTGTCCCCGGTAGCAGAGTCCCTCTTCATCGCTATCTTGAGGCCCTTTGCAATGTGCCTTACAGCGTCTGCCGTAGTCATGTCGCTACTGTATATCCCCTCGAGGTATCCCAAAGCAGTAAGCGAGCCGCTGCCGGTTGAGGTGAACTTTGACTCCTTTGTATATCCTCCGACAGGATCTATGTTGAATATCTCAGGATTTCCCTTTGTGATTCCGCCAAGCACGAGCTGGACGTAGAACGGGAAGCCCTTGTTCTCCTGCAGTACAAGAGATAGCAGTGATGTTGCCGAATTTGGATTCAGCGACTTCTTCTCCTCCATAGTGTATACTTCATCCTGCATCTTGAGCAACTTGACCAGGTACTCGGCATCTCCGACTCCTCCAGCTATTGTCATGGCAAGGCCGTCATTTATCTTGTAAACCTTTATCGCCTCTGAGCTCGATATGAAGGTATCCATCGTGGCCCTTGAATCCGCGCCCATGGCAACGCCGTCGCTGCATATTATGCCTATTGTAGTCGTACCCTTCTTTATCTTCTCGTAGAAATCTCTATCAACCATTAATACACCAATGAATCAGAAGAATAAAAATGAAAAATAAACTAGTCTATAGTATTAGAGTTCCATTACCTATAAAAGGCTTGCTATTATCAAGAGGCTCTGCATACGCAAAAGTCTTGTGTATGTTGGTTATCTTGACCTTGTAGGTCTTTCCAAGCCTTGGCTTGGTATTCCTCATGAATACCACCATATCATTTATCCTTCCAATCCCTTCTCCGCGCGGATCCTTTGCCGCTACTCGCATTTCGTAGGTTTCACCTACTACTACGTTTTCTACTCCCATCCAACTTACCCTACCACTTACTTCCCAACCGTGGTCGCAATAATTACATGACGGTATCGAGTATTTAAAGCTTCTCTACAAAGCATGGCGACGTCAAATGCGGTATTTGGCAGTTTTGACGCCGTAGATTTATGCCGTCTATTTCGAGGAGAAGGTTATGTTGCTTATGCCAAAGCTGGCGTACTGGCCTGGTGCGGTCTGCGGCTCGGTCGAATAGAATGCGACTTCGCTGTAGCCGGATGGCGCGGTCATGTTTATAGAATATGCGGCCTCGCGATCATAGACTGGAACCTGCGTCACCTTTGTGGTTCCGAGATACACTCCAAGATCCGTACTGTTTGAATTTGAGAGGGATATGGCATTGAATCTAAGTACAAGCTTCTGCGTCTTTGGAGACATTAGCACGATCGCCCTAGGGTTGGACCCCCACCACATCGAAGCCAGGGTCTGGTTGCACGCGGTGTATGGATTGTTGCACACAAGGCTTGCTCCTGGTGTCCAGTTCCCTATTGTGTAGGCTATCGGGGACTTCGCAGCATTGTGCATTATTGCATTCTCTGTGGAGAATACGGCAGTCCGCGTCGAGCTGTTTAGATAGACAGGACTGCCGAATATGCTGCTAATGTAGCTTAGCAGGTACTGCTGGTTCGAGAGGTTATAGGCCGAGAGCTGGATAGCTATGAATGCGGTGTTGTAGTTGGCAAGCCATAGGAGCGTCAGGTTGCTATAGTTCTCATTTATCGGCGATGGATACACCAGCCCATAGCCCACCTCAAGATACTGCGCTATCTGTGCAAGTGGCACTGCGCTTACGGATATTAACTGGGTTGAATTGCTCCTGCTGGTATATCCCCCTATTATCGGCTTCTTCATTGCTGATACGTAGTATGTGGCAAGGCCGGAGTACTGCGCCGGATCATCAGAGTAGTTTGGAAGTATTGGCAGCACTAGAACGGAGAAATTGCCTGGTATCTTACCGAGCTGGCTGTAGGCAATAGGTATGGCCGTAGGTGTTATCGTCTGGCTTGCAAATTGCCCTGAGAGGGGAGTTCCGTTGTACTCGATTAGTATGAGGGCTGAGACTATCACGAGAAGCCTTAGTGCGCTCTTTTTGTCCTTGTCCTGCGTAATGTGCTGGAATCCGAAAGCTGCAAGCACCGCAAGGCTTATGGTGAAGATCAGATCGAACCTTCCAGGCTCCCTTATTATATTGAATATAGGTATTAGGCGATAGAGCGAGTAGAGGGTAGGTATGCCGGTCACCGTGCTTCCTATCTGCAAGTATGGGCCCAGGGAGAGCCATGCGAAGACCAGGCCGAAAATCGCCCAGATGGCGACGTTCCTCATCCTGTTCTTTCTATAGTCAGAGTATATGGCTATGAGCACCAGTGCAAGCACGCTGTACCCTATGTACGAAACCCTCTCGCCCACGTTCATCTGGTAGCTTATTCCCTGATACGTGAGGGCATAGAGCTGCTTCATGTAGGAGAGCGATGCGAAGTGGAAGATTCCAT
>JAJZKF010000027.1 GCA_021804305.1 Microcaldota archaeon
TGCCCTGGAGCCTGTCCCTGGCAAGCGTCAGTTCGTACTGGCTCCTCTTCCTGACGATGTCCCTTCTGTGGTCTATGAATGTGCCGAGCAGCTGGACTATACTGAATGTCTTCAGGCTGTTGCCAAGCACAGCAAGATTGATTATCGGCACAGTGTTTTCAAGCTGTGTATGCTTGTACAGATTGTTGATTATGTTCTCCGGATCAGCATCCTTCTTGAGGTCAAGCACGACGCGTATTCCCTCCTTGTCGCTCTCGTCCCTGAGGTCGCTCACGCCGATTATCCTCTTGTCCTTCACAAGCAGTGCAATCGCCTCAACCAGCGTTGCCTTGTTTACCGCATACGGTATCTCCGAGATCACTACTTTCCTAGTCTTCTCCTCAAACTCCACTACTCCCCTGACCGATACCTGGCCCCGCCCGAACTTATAACCGTTGTAGGTGTTGCCTGACATTACCGCTATCCCGCCGGTAGGGAAGTCAGGACCCTTTATTATTCCCATTATCTCTTCTACCGCAGCCCCTTTCTTGTCCAGAATGTGAACAACTGCATCGCACACCTCTGCGAGGTTGTGTGGCGGCATGCTGGTCGCAACCCCTACGGCAATCCCGTAGGCTCCGTTCACGAGCAGGTTCGGTATCATACTGGGAAGGACCACAGGCTCGGTCTCGGTATTGTCGAAGTTAGGTATGAATCCTACAGTGTCCTTGTCAATGTCCTCTATTATGTTCTCCGCCATCTTGGTGAGCCTAACCTCTGTGTATCTCATTGCTGCCGGAGGATCTCCATCAACAGACCCAAAGTTTCCCTGGCCCTCCGCAAGCGTGTGGTTCATAGAAAACTTCTGGGCCATCCTCACAAGCGAGTCGTACACAGGAATGTCTCCGTGAGGGTGGAATTTTCCTATGCAATTATGCGAAATCATTCCGTTCGCTACAAATTCATGGCTTGTCTCCACCTGTATATCATAGGTTACTTCCTCACCGCCATCTTCTATAGTGGAAACCGGGCAGAAGTAAACACCATTATTAATAACCGATTCAATAAACGGCGATAATGTGGACCCAATTCTGTCAAGTTTGGCCTTGATGTTCCACTCAAGTATCTGAGACATATGCAAAGGCAGACCCTGAAGGTCACTGCTATACCGTATCTTGCACCCATTAGAATATCTGATACCCAGCCTAAATTTCTTTCCATCAACACCTTTGTACCAACCACCACCAAGATGTTTATCACTAAATTCTGAAAATATTTTCTTACCCCCGGCAGGTAAAATATCAAAATCTGACATTTTTAAGTTCTGGTCCAAAAGCACCCGAATCCTCTCTTTCTTTTCCTCACACTTCAAGTTTAAGTTCTGCGCAAGTCTTAGCGCATTTATTCCGCTAAATTCCAAACTGAAAGAATCGTGCAAATGCACTTTCCTACCCAAAATGTAGCCATCCGTTCCGCCCCTTTCGAAGATATATTTTTTGCCATGGATGCCTAAATGCTGCAGCAAAACAATTAACTGATTTGCCATTTCCTTAGAAGTAGTTGCATATTCAACCACTGTTCTATTATTATGAATGTGTCCATCCCCATCAATAAGTCCACTAAGAAATGCAAATATTACTCTCTTAGGACTTCTAAGCAGCTGATCCGGAACTTTCTTAGACCATGCTTTAGCCCCAATAAGACCAAATCTCTCTATGAAGAATCTGCTTATTTCCTGCCTGCTAACTCGCAACTGATATATTTTACTAACCATGACCTGTCCATTAACCGATTGATATTCTTGGTGTTTCTCCTCTATAACTGGCGCATAATTAAACTCTGCCTGCAGACAGCTATTTATGGCATTTATTATATCAATACTAGTAGAGCAGAAACCAACTCTGTGATATCCTCTCTCCATATCATGTGCTACAAATCCATCTGAAAGCAGCTGACCAAGCAAATATGCAATATTTTCATTCAACCTTTTCCCCCCTAAATCAACCTCTTCAGTAATCTCTGGGTAAACAGATCGCATCACTACATTATCTCCAATTTTGAGTTCATTCGCGCTTTTCCATACTATCTGCCAATCCTCAGTGAGGATTTTAAACTTCTGCGACTCTGTTGCTGTATTCTCTAACCCATTTTTCAGAGTTATTCTAAGCAGTTTACGTTTAGGCATGATGTATAATTCAGATACTTCTTGAATACCACTTTGCGTGTAAACGTTACTGCCTTTTTCAACATGCTGTATTGGAACCAATCCCTTATCTGTCAATACAAGTGTATCCTTAACAAAGCACTCTCCAACTATCCTTGCACTCTTCTTGGTTGGCTGGTTGTGAAGGTTATTTATCCTGTACATCGCATAGAGTATTCTACGCTGCACAGGCTTTAGCCCATCTCTCGCGTCAGGTATCGCCCTGCCTATGATCACGCTCATCGCATAGTCTAGGTAGCTACTCTGCATTTCGTCCTCAAGCAATACTTCCGGCATCCTGTCCATTTCTACACATCCAAGAATCTAACGTCCCCTGCGTGCTCCTCGAGGAACTTCCTCCTCTCCTGCACATCCACTCCCATAAGCACAACAAAGAGCTTCTCCACCCTTTCAGCATCCTTTATCGTGATCTTCTTCAGCACCCTCGCCTCAGGGTTCATCGTGGTATCCCACAACTGCTCTGCATCCATCTCCCCGAGACCCTTGTACCTCTGCACTGCAATCCTGTCTCCAAGTTCCCCTCTGAGCCTTTCGAGCTCGTCATCGCTGTAGCAGTAGTGCATCTCCTTTCCCTTCGTGATCCTGTACAAAGGCGGCTGGGCGATGTATATGTTGCCGTTTTCTATGGCCTTCCTCATATATCTGTAGAAGAATGTGAGCAGAAGTGTGCATATGTGGCTTCCGTCAACGTCTGCGTCGCTCATTATTATGAGCCTGCCATACCTTATGTTTGCAACATTGAAGCTCTCCCCCACTCCGCCACCTATCGCAGTTATGAGGTTCTTTATTTCCTGGTTCTGGAAGACCTTCTCTACGTTGGCCTTCTCAACGTTGAGAATCTTTCCCCTGAGAGGAAGTATGGCCTGGTAGTTCTTGTTCCTGCCCTCCTTTGCAGATCCGCCTGCGCTCTGCCCCTCAACTATGAATATCTCAGTCTTTGAGGTATCCGATTCTATGCAGTCCACGAGCTTGCCTGGGAGCACAGAGCTTTCAAGCGCATTCTTCCTGCGCACCAACTCCCTTGCCTTCTTCGCACTCTCTCGTGCCATCGCAGCATTGAGCGCCTTTGCCACGATCGCTTTTGCGTCAGCAGGATGTTCCTCAAAGTAGCGTGCCAGTGCAGAGTAGGCCATGGTCTCCACAAGGCTCTTTATCTTCGTGCTTCCGAGCTTTTCCTTTGTCTGCCCCTCAAATTCTGGATCAGACATCAATATGCTGACCACAGCGACAAGACCCTCCCTCACGTCGTCCCCACTCAGCTTTACCTCAGTCTTCCCACCGATGTTTTTCGTGCAATAGTTGAGTATAGCCCGAGTGAGCGCAGTCCTGAATCCAACTAGGTGCGACCCCCCTTCAGGCGTGTAGATATTATTTACATACGAAGAAAGCCTCTCATCGTATGTGTCGTTGTACTGCAGAGCGAACTCTATCACCGTGCTTTCAACTTCCTTCTTGAAGTACAGCACATCTGTGACTGTCGTCTTCCCGGTATTAAGGTCCCGTATGAAGTCAGTCACGCCGTTTTCAGAGTAGTAATCAACCTGCTCATGGACCCCGAATCTGTCATCTATAAATGTCAGCTTTAGCCCCTTGTGCAAAAAACTTGTATACTTCATCCTGTCCTTCAGCGCCCCTGATTCAAACGAGCAAACCTTGAATATCTCAGGATCCGGCTTGAACCTTATCGTTGTTCCGGTTTCTTCTGTATCCCCAACAATCTCAAGCTGTGAGATGGGTACTCCCCTGCTGTATGATTGCTTGTATATGCGCCCGTCCTTCTTTACCGTGACCTCTGTGAACTCCGAAAGGGAGTTTATTACCGTAAGGCCCACCCCGTGGAGGCCCCCGGAGGTTTTGTAAACGTCATTGCTGAACTTCGCGCCGGAGTGAAGCGAGGTCATTATGACCTCAAGTGCGCTTCTGTTTCCCTTCATGGCATCCACCGGTATCCCACGTCCGTTGTCCGAGACCTCAGCCACGTCCCCAGTTTCTGAGCTCTGCAGATGCACCATGATATTTTTGCAGTAACCAGCCATCGCCTCGTCAACCGCGTTGTCAAAGGCCTCGTACACCAGATGCACGACTCCTGACACTCCTGTAGAGCCTATGTACATCGCAGGCCTTTTCCTTATCCCCTGCGTGCCTTCCAGTACCACTATCTTGGATGCGTTGTACTCGTCCTGTTCAGCCATGCAAATCAGAAATAACTAGTCCAGTTATACATGCGATTCAACGCTTATAAACCTTTTTGACGGATGAAAAAACACAAATAAAACATAGAAAATTCTGACTAAAAAGAGCAGGAATACGCCCACACAAAACTATATATAGTGCTGTGTGCAATTCAATTCTGATTCTGTTTGTGCGGGTCCGTAACTCAGTTTGGTCAGAGTGACTGGCTCTTAACCAGTAAGTCGTGGGTTCAAATCCCACCGGGCCCGTCTACAGTCATGCCCATCTGGAGCGTGTTCAAATCCCCATGGACCAAATCAGATTTTCGACGGCAAATCCATTCAGTTCACCAACCAAGGAAATAGACTAAACTATGTCCTTCAGTCTCCCGTTTCCGAACGGGTGCAGGTCCGGCATCGAGTTGCACTCCCTGCACCTGCTCTCCCTGCAGTGCTGTCCTACTACAAACGTCCCGTCATCATCCACCATGCATCCGCATTTCAGCACTATCATAAAATCACCTGATATCGTCATCGAGCAATATATACCTTTTTCCTGAATGCTACCTCCAGAACTTCCTGTTCCGTATGAAGTTCTTCTGGGCGTTTATCAGGTCGCCAAGGAAGTGGCTCCTGTCCTTCCTAAGCATCCTCAGCACCCGAGCTGCTGTCTCAGCCCCTACCCCATATGTGGAGAGGGCTACCACAGCCCTCTGCCCGTATGCATCAACAAGGCTGGCGATCTTCATCATCTCAGAATAATCTGAGCGCTCCTTCACGCCAAGCCTCTTCCCAGACAGTTTTTTCTCTACGATCTGCGCGTAGCTGTCCTTCCCGATCGTCACCATCGGGCTCCTGCACGATATGCACAGTATCCTTCCGGATTCAGGGAGATCTCCTATCCTGTCGCTGAACCTCATCCCGCAGAATGTGCAGAGCAGTTCGGTCCTCCTGTTCATTATCCCGTCGGAAAATCTTTCCATCTCCGCGCTGCCGGCCTTCACAGGCGTCATGAGCTCCCTGTAATAGTAGGTCGACCTGAGTATCTCTTCGGCAATTGGCGAGCAGTCAGTTTCCCTTACCTCTATCCTGATGCTGCCTCTGGAGACTCCCCCCAGCAGCTCGGAAACGCCTGGTGCGTCAAAGCAGTTCTTAGTTATATACCTCATCGTCTCCTCAAATACGGGAGACTCCTTGTAGTACTCTATGAGCCTGTTGGCCATGCTCTTCGTGACCTTTGCCTTCTTCTCAATTATCCCGAACGCCTTTGCTGTCTGCAGGAACCTGTACCTGAAAAGCTCAGTGGTCCTCATGAACTCAGAATCTCCTATGAAGTTTCCGATGTCATACCCAGCTGCCCTGGCTATCACCTTCTTCATGTCAATGGCCCTGCCCGACGCGCCAAGCTCCACTATGACCGCATACGGAGTGGCCCTCGCAGAGTATCTCCTGCCTATGCTGGTGTAGGCTGAATACACTATCATCCTGGACAGGAGCTCGTTGCCCAGCTTTCCCAATGGCGAGTGTATGACAAAATAATCATCGAGCCCTTCTACCTCAAGCACCTTGCCATCCGGAAGCCAGTACGCAGCCTGCGACTTTGCCATCGCATCGAATGCCCTGGTCGCTGCGTGGTCTATCTTCACGGACTTTGACGAAAGCTCCATGCTGCCTACGAATCCGAAGACACGCCTCGCTATCTCCCTTGTTACAGGTATGTCCTCGCCCTCCCAGTCAGGCACCG
This sequence comes from Microcaldota archaeon, assembly GCA_021804305.1. Next base: position 6,119 of record JAJZKF010000027.1, read on the forward strand.
CAGCTTCAAGGTCAAGGCTGGCCTCGACGTATATCACGTCATCCTCTATGCTCACCGCCTTCCACTGCAGGCCCTTGGTTATAAACACGCTGCCCTCGTCCACGTAGTTAGAAACGAAGCCCTCGTCAAGGTTTGCTATTATCCTGTTGCTTATGGCATCCTTGACAACAAACATGTTCTTGTCTGGTATCAGGCTGATATTCCCGAAGAAGTACTTCATCGTCCTGCTTCCGAGTGAAACGTCATCCCCCTTTTTCCTGACAAGGCGCTGCTCATCAGCAAACTCCAATACAGCTGCCAGCACCCTGTCCTCTATTCCCGAGAACACGAATGATCTGGAAAGTATCCCTTTCAGCTTCTTCAAGCTTATGGTTTTGTACTCCATCACCATGGCGCATATCTGGTTCGTAAGCACGTCGAGGGCTCCAGACTCTGGCCTTCCAGACTCAAGCCTTCCGTCAACAGCTGCCTCGGCTACAGCTACAGCCTCCATGGCGTCGAGGACGCTGCCCACTATGATGTGGCATCCTGATGACCGCCCTTCCCTATGGCCGCTCCTTCCCGCCCTCTGCGTAAGGCGTGTAGCCTGCCGCGGCGACCCGTACTGCACTACAACCTCTATATCCCCTACGTCTATGCCGAGCTCAAGCGAGCTTGTGGCCATTATCGCCTTTATCTCGCCAGCCTTGAACCTGTTCTCCACGCGCACCCTTTCATCCCTGTCAAGGGAGCTGTGGTGTACTGCTATAGGGCCGAATCCCTCAGTTCTGTCCATGTATATCAGCTTGCTTCCCAGGCTTTCCACTATCTGTCTCGTGTTTGCAAAAAGAAGGGCAGAGGAGCTACCCCTCACCAGGTTTGCCATCCTTTCCA
>JAJZKF010000028.1 GCA_021804305.1 Microcaldota archaeon
TATACTATCCTTCTTGAGCTGCGCCCTGGGATTAACACTGCAGTTACTCAGGAACAGCTGGACGTGACTAAGCATTATACCATATGCACAGTCACCCAGAAGAGTAGCCTGCTTTTGATGCTGGGTGTGCGCAACCTGGTCAAGGGCAGGTGGGTGCCATCTGGCGGAAAGATAGACTTGGGTGAGACGCCGGTAGATGGCGTGATACGGGAAGTTAGGGAGGAAACAGGGCTGCAGCTCAAGAAGGATAGTATATGGTATGCAGGAGCGCTAAACGTTGTGCTTCGGGATGGCAGCATGCCAAGCCTTGTGCACCTTTTCTCATGCGGAGACTTTGAAGGGAAGCTGAAGGAGGGAGAGGAAGGACACCTTAAGTGGTACAACTTATCTAAGCTGCCTTATGACCAGATGTGGGAGGACCACAGGTACTGGATTCGTGACCTGGCAGAGCGCAGGCGCAGGTTCGATGTTGCTATATGCATGGAAACACCCACCAAAGGGCTTAAAGATGTCAAGGTCGTATTTAGAGATTGATGGGCATGAACAAGATCGTCATTTTGACAGGCACACCTGGTGCAGGCAAGACCTCGATATTGAAGATCGTGAAGGCAAGGAGCAAGGGCTACAAGGTAGTTGGAGTGGGAGTTGAGATGCTTAAGATAGCCAACGAGAGGTCCAATAAGCTCGCTGACAGGGACGCCATAAGGAACCTCAGCTCAGAGGAGATCGCGAAGCTCAGGGCGAAGGCCTGCGAGAGGATTAACAAGATGACAGGCAACATAGTCCTTGACACCCACGCCTCGGTCAAGAAGGGCGACAGGTATGTCATGGGCTTCTTTGTTGACGAACTGCTTAGGTTTAAGAACCTTAAGGCCCTAATATACATAGACTCTAAGTCTCATGACATAGTCCTCAGAAGAGCTAGAGACCATTCAAGGGAAAGGGAGATAGAGAGCGTGGAGGAACTGGAGCAGCAGAAGGAGATAAACCTAGGCCTGCTCGCTACCTATGCTGCCCACAAGCACTGCCCTATCTACATAGTGAGGAACGAACAGGACAACCTTGAAAAGGCCATAGGCAGGACAAGAAAGATACTTATAGAGATATTTGGTGCTTGAGATGCCACTGGACATAGCGCTTTATGTAATAGCCATAGCTGTAGTTTACTCGTCTGTAACCTTCGTCATCCAGAGGAAGGTCTCAAACATAAAGAGAGTAAACGAGATAACAAAGGCTATGAAGGCCATGCAGAAGGAGTTTACAGCCATGGCCAAAGCCAAGGCTCCTGACGCAGACATGAAAAAGAAGCAGGATGAGATGATGAAACTGATGAACGAGAGCATGAAGTATCAGATGAAGGCCCTTGTTGTAGTCATACCCCTCTTCCTGGCTGTGTACTATGTACTGCTGCCGTACCTTATGGGAGTGGTGGGAGTCACAACCCAGACAACAGACGTGATCACGTCTCCTTTGGCGCTTGCGTATCCCACACTTTTCATAGGCATAGCATTCTTGACAGGGATACTCCTGCTTATAGCGGTGAGCGTAAGGGACAGGATGAGGTCAAAGGCTGCTGCCAGGCTGCAGCAGGCAGGAACGGATGTGCCTGGTGCACTGAATCAGTAGTCATGCTTAATAGGTGTTTATATGCCACAACCTAAGAACAGGTCAAGAAGCGTAAGAAGGCTTTCAAGGGTCACCCCCTCTGGAAGGAATGTTGTACACTACAGGAGGAGGGAGGGTAAGTTGCCTCACTGTGCGATATGCAAGGCAGAACTCAACGGCATACCTGCTGGTGGAGGAAAAGGAAAGAGCACCAGAAGCAACTCAAGGAAGTTTGGGGGAGTGCTCTGCTCAGCGTGCACCTCGCAGGTCATAAAACTTGGAAGCAGGATAGAGAACGGAGAGATGAAAATGAGCGAGATAGGGATAAGGCAGAGGCAGTATGTCCTCCAGATGATGTCCCACTGATCGTATGATAATATGCATCTCTGGGTTCACAGGGTCTGGGAAGACATCCTTAGCCAAAAGGCTGTCTGAAGACCTTGGGATCAGGAACGTCACGAACAGCTACAAGAACTACTCCGAGGACAACTACAAAGGATTGATAGAGATGCAGAAGACAGTAAAGCCGGGCTTTGAGAGGAGTTTTGACAGGGAGATAATCAGGGAAGCGGAAAAACAGGACTGCGTCGTGCCCACCTGGCTTGGGCCTTGGATGATAAAAAACGCAACTCTGCGGGTGTTTCTCTACGCTGGTCTGAAGACAAGATCGAAGAGGAAGGCGAAGGAGCTGAAGATTTCGGTGAAGGATGCGGAAAAGTACGTCAAGACTAAGGACACGCAGAACATAAAGAGGTATAAGAAGGTTTACGGCATAGACATAACAGACACAAGCATATTCGACATATGCATAAATACGGAATTATTTACAGTAGATCAAACGGCTGAGATAATATCAATGCTTTCTGTTGAAAAAGGAAAAAAGAGATTCAGGTGATTTTATGGCACTCGTTGAAGTAGGAAGGGCATGCGTGAAGAAGAGCGGCAGGGATGCCGGAAGCAAAGCTGTTGTCACTGCTGTAGTTGATGGCAACTTCGTGAAGATAGTTACTTCGGAAAGGGGCAAAGAAAGAAAGTGCAACATCAAGCACCTGGAGTTCCTACATGAGAAGGTAGACGCAAAAGACAAGACAGCAGTGGCAAAGTACCTTGAAGCTTAGATAGCACAGGCCTGTGCATGGAAGGGGTATTGCAGCACACTGCAGTTGTCGACGTTGAGACTGCAGGACTTGGCCCCCTAACATGCTCGATACCCAGCATAGGCCAGTTATTATGCTGATGGAAAAATAATTCACTGACTGGAGTGGAGATAGGGTTCTGGTCACTGCCCAGAATGACATACAAGAAACCTGTTATCGAAGAGTACAGCACTTATCCTCTGAAGCCCTGAAACCTATAAGAATATTGCCTGCCTGAATATTAACATGGCAATCAAGATAGGCAGGAAGGCGACCAGAGTCATAGAACGCAACAAAAAATTCATGATAAATACTGGCCACCAGCCTTATCCGTTTGTTGTAGCGAGTGGGGATGGGGAATACGCTTACGATATAGAGGGTAACAGGTTCATAGATTTCACCAGTTTCATAAGTGTGTACAACATAGGCGTTAATGCAAACGCAGAGGTCCGCAGCGCAGTAAAGAAGCAGGCCGACGAGCTGATGCACGGGGCCTTCCTGGATTTCTACTCTGAAAAACCTGTAAAGTTTGCAGAAAATCTGCTTACGATGTTTCCAAAAGGGTTTGGAAGGATCTTCTTCTCAAACTCAGGAACTGAAGCAAACGAGGCTGCGATAAAGCTTTCCAGGATATTCACAAAAAGGCAGTATATAATAAGTTTTACCGGCGCCTTCCACGGAAGAACCATGGGATCGCTCGGACTTACTGATTCGAAGGTTGTTGCAAAGAAGTATTTCGGGCCTTTTAACTCAGTTATACATGCACCATTCCCATACACTTACAGGTCGCCTGTAGGGGAGGATGAACACGCCACTAGTAGGTACTGCATAGACTACCTCAGGGACAACATCCTCGGGCATGATGTAGCGCCCGAAGAGGCAGCCGCGATATTCATAGAGCCAGTGCAGGGTGAGGGAGGGTACGTAGTACCCCCACGCGAGTTTATGAAGGAGCTGCGGGAGCTCTGCACTGAACATGGAATACTCCTTGTAAGCGATGAGGTGCAGGCGGGATACATGAGGACCGGAAAGTTCCTTGCCATGGACAACTTCGGGGTGGAGGCGGACATTTATACCATGGCAAAGGCGATAGGCGGCGGGTTGCCTATGGGAGCCACTGTCACGAGAAGGTCTCTCGGTGACATACCTGACGGAGCCCATGCAAACACGTTTGGAGGGAACCTTGCAGTAATTGCTGCAGCATCTGCATCTCTTGACTACGTGAAGAGGAACATAAAGAGCCTTGAGCTTGGGGTGAAATTCAAGAACAGGATAATCATGAAGAGACTAGAGAGGATGAAGAAAGACTACGAGATAATAGGGGATGTAAGGGGGCTAGGGCTCATGATAGGAGTTGAATTTGTCAAAGACAGGCGCACTAAAGAGAATGCGGCTGAGGAAAGGAAGCAGATAGTTATAGATGCCTTCAAAAACGGACTCCTTCTTCTGCCATGCGGGAAATCGACCATACGTATCATACCGCCGGTAACAATGTCAAATTCCAGCATAGAAGAAGGAATGGGCATCTTTGAAGATGCGGTGAAAACTGCGGATGCAAAGGCAAAAAAACATTAAGAAGCTTTAAATATAGGCGTAATTTGATATATAGGATATTGATGAGGACAAAGCAGGCAGAGAACAGCACGGGGACACTAACTTCTTATCCAAGTGATAACGTATTTGCAGGTGCAGTACGCAGACTTCCGGATGATGCCAACGCAGAGGCCCGTATCCTTAACCTGGCTTCGTGTTCGTCTACCAACGAGAATGCGAAGTATAACAGGCTAAAGGAGCTTGATACCTATCTTCGCGATGGCGGAAATCCGAATTGCAGGATGGCAGGAACACAGACTACACTCATGATGTTATTCGCGCACGATGGAGACACGCGGGCCATACGCCTCCTCGCCAGCGCCTCGAAAGCAGATATCGATGCAGTGGACAGGGAGGGAAGCACAGCGTTGATGTATGCAGTCTTGGGGGAGTGTCCGGATACAGTTGAGGGACTCCTGTCTCTTGGAGCATCGTGCTCGATTAGGAACAGGTATGGAAGATCTGCAATGGATCTTGTTCCTGATGAAAATATGGTAAAGCAGATGATGAGCCATATTATTAAGGAAAGGATTGGGAAGACCCACATCACCGCCCTGATGGAAATGGACGATGAATCCATAGAAAAAGCGCTGGAGGGATACAGGTCAAAAGATGGAAAGATACACACAATCAAGAAAATGATAACTTCAAGCAGGGATATGAAAAGGATCTTCAGGGCGCATATGGCATAGTAATATAAAGAAGAAAGGGGATACAAACTGTAAGCGTGGCCTGTAGGTGGGTGCATGAAAATCCGCAATATTACTCCTGTTATGACATTTGGATTCATACTGCTGCTCATAGCGGTATTGGATGTAGTCGCTGTGACTGTGCTTGGAAACATGGGATTCGTGGCCATGATTTTCATGTGGGTGTTACTTGTAGTTGAGACGGTAGGTGCGCTCGCTCTAATTGCTTTGGTAATTTCCGCGGTAATGTACTATGCCGCTAAGAGATACGGAGAGAGGAAGGGTCTTTCAAGACTCATTCCAGAGCTTCTCAAGCTCTTTGTTCTGTGCCTTGTATTCGCATTGGTATTCTCAGGAATTTCCATGCTCTGAAAAGGAGTTGCACACTCAGGGTATGCAACAAGTGTGGTTCTGCTTTTTGATATCGGCTTTTACCACAGAACGGGTTTTGTAAAATAGGGGCTAGATTATTCGCTAAAGGGATTTCAGTCCAGTATTACAATCTTCCAATAAAGTATTGGAAGAAAGCAATAAGTATTTAAATATATACTTGATATAACAGTATATGGCTAAGGAAGAGAGGATAGTACTCAGAAGGCTCAACAGGCCAGACAGCGAGAGGGAGGACGATCTGATAAGCTGGTTCTGCAAGGCATTCGACTTTGCAGAGACAGGAAACGACGTCGAACCTATGCTCCTCAAGGAGATAGCAAAAGCCAGCTTCGGAGGAAGCGGGGTGAGCAGCAAGGAACTCAACAAGGACCTGGGAGTGCCGAGAAGCACAGTGCTCTACCACATAAACAGGTTCATCAGCGTTGGATTCATTGTGAGAAAAGGCACGAAGTACTACCTAAGGTCTGCGAGTATGACAGAGACAATAGTGGGCATACAGGACGATGTTGAACGCGAGTTCAATAGGATGATGCAGTACGCTGAAAGGCTGGACAAGATGATTGAGGATGACATTTATGGCAGAAGACGAGAAAATAGAGAAGGAGCAGGGCGGGTCACCGCAGGGAGAGAGCGGGCTCCAAAGCGAATCGAACCAAAAAGAAGGCGCACAAGAGCCTGATGAAGTAGCCAAGCTTAAGGACAGGCTCCTGAGGATGGCAGCTGAGTTCGACAACTACAAAAAGCGTGTAGCCAGGGAGAGCGCTGAACTGCGCGATAGCAGCAAGGCGGAGATTGCAAGGAGGATCCTGCCTGCTCTAGACGAGTTCGAACTCGCTATTGCAAGCGCAAGGAAGGGCAAGGATACAGAGGATCCTACGCTCAAGGGAATGGAGATGATATACTCAAATCTCCTCAGCTCGCTGAAGAGCGAGGGGCTGAAGGTTATAGACACTGACGGAGTTTACGACCCTTACAAGCATGAGATACTTATGACGGTTGAAAGTGACAAGAAAGAAGGCATGATTGTCGAGGTAGTAAGGAAGGGTTACACGCTGAAGGATGTACTTGTGCGCCCTGCCGCAGTCATAATTGCGAGAAAGCATGACGCTGAAAAAGAGACAGACCAAAAAAATAAGTGATAACATGAAAATAATCGGGATTGATTTAGGAACCAGCAATAGCGCTGCAGCAGTGCTTGAAGGCGGAAGGCCGGTACTGATACCAAGTAGCGAAGGAACATCGCTTTACGGCAAGTCGTTCCCGAGCTATGTGGCATTCACAAAGGGAGGACAAAAGCTCGTGGGAGAACCTGCAAAGAGGCAGGCGGTTGCAAACCCGGACGGGACTGTAGCTGCATTCAAGAGAAAGATGGGAACAGACTACAGGTACAGGATACTCGGGAAGGAGTACAGCCCTCAGGAGCTTTCAGCTATACTTCTGCAGAAGATAAAGGCGGATGCGGAGGCGTTCCTTGGGGAGGAGGTCAGGAAGGCTGTAATCA
>JAJZKF010000029.1 GCA_021804305.1 Microcaldota archaeon
AGCAATAGCACGCGCTCTTGTGAACAACCCTTCGATAATACTTGCCGACGAACCGACAGGGAATCTTGACACGAAGACCTCTGAGGCAGTCATATCCATACTTAACAGGATGAGCAGCAGGAACAGCGCTGCGATAGTGCTTGTCACCCACGAAGAGGATCTTGCAAAGGATTCTGACAGGATAATAAGGCTCAGGGATGGCAGGATAGAGAAAGAGGTTAGAAAACATGAGAAACATCAATAGAATTGCGATGATTGCTTGCGCTATCTTTGTTTTTGCAGGAATAGCGAATGCGTGCACGGTCTCAGATCCGGCGTTTCAGGTGCTCGGAGTCACATGGGGCAATTCCACATTGCATTTCGAGGCTGGCCCAGGAAGCAACTATGCGCCTCTGACTGTGACTATGGGATATTATGGAGGCACATGCGATTTGTACAATGTGAAGGGATTCATCCAGCTTAGCCCGCCATTCACAAGCTTCAACGGCTCAAGCTATGTTACCTATTATACTCCTGAAGTCGCTGCCAACTCTACCTTCAGCCTAACTTTCAGGCTTGACATTTCAAACAGCACCTCCGCAGGGCAGAACCTGACGTTTTCTTATCCGCTATATGTCTATTGGAACCAGACAAGCAGCTTCAGGAATTCGCAGGAATACAACATAGATGTACCGCTGAAAGGGAGCGTTGAACTCCAATTCAACACCTTCAACAGATCAATAGATGGAGAAGGATTCGACAACATCTCTGTTATGATAGTGAATAAAGGAACAGGTATTGCGCATAACATAAGCATGGAGCTTGGCCAGATGCAGGGAGTCAGCATCGCCTCGCAGCCTACGACAGTGAAGGAGCTTCTGCCAGGCGCTGCGGCGAATGTTTCTTTCTCCGCATATATATCGCAGATAGGAGGCGGCACTGTGCTGCAGATACCTTCCAATGTCACATATTATGACGCTTACGGGTACGAGCAGAGAAGCAGCCAGGAACTAGGATTCTACACAGGATACGGATCAGGATATCCTGTTACCATCTCCCTAAACCCAGGATCAATTTACGCAGAAGTGCCTGAAACTGTAAATATAGTTGTACAGAATAATGCAGATGTTCCAATAAATAACGTATATGCAGAGATAGTAGGCAGCTCTAGCGTCAGCGTGCTTAGCCCTAACGAATGGGCATCTATGGGCACTGTTGCACCGCACTCCTCTGCAAACCTTCAGGCGAGTATCTTTTCCACCTCCACCACAGGAGTCTCGCCGCTGCAGCTTATGCTTGAGTACAGCATTGGAGGGAAGGTGCAGAGCCTTAACAAAACTTACAACCTGCTGACCCCAGGGCTGATAGAGCTTGAGCAGGTTAGCTCTTCTGTGATACCTGCAAGGCCGACGGCAGGAGGCATCTTCTCTGTTACGGCTACGCTTGACAATGTAGGGCCTTCAACAGCATACTCTGTGAAGGCTACACCGGAGCTTTCAGATGGCATACGCAATCTTGGCGCAAACTCTACGTTCATAGGCAATGTGCAGGCAGATACGCCTACGTCTTTTACGCTTAGCTTCCTTGCCCCGAGCAAAGAAGGCGCGTACAGCATACCAGTAGTGCTCTCCTACCTAAACAACCTTGACAATATCTCGCAGCAGATTGTATACTTTAACTTCACAGTGGCAAGCAGCGGGAATGCAATATCGGGCGCAGGGCCTGTGGCGATAGCTGGAAGTACAGGAGCAGCTGCGTATGGATATAGGAAATCAGGAGGCGGCCTTGGAATTGTTGTGATTGTTGTTATAATCATAATAGCAGCCGCGGCGCTTCTGATCTGGAAGGCTAGAAAGAAGAAGGGAAGGAGAGGAAAATAAATGAAGCTAAATGATGTCTTCTGGCTCACGCTGAAGGGGCTCAGGGAGCGGAAGCTGAGGACAGGCCTGACAATACTCAGCGTTGTAATAGGCATAGCTGCAATAGTGGCGCTTGTCTCCCAGGTTGCGGGCATATCGGCAAGCATCTCAAAATCGCTTTCTTCAATAGGCCCTACCTCGATAGTGCTTATACCCAGAGGCCAGGAGTATCCGCTGACAGGGCAGGATGTGGCAGAGATCTCTGCATTGAGCGGGGTAAAGAGCGTAATACCGATGGTAAGAGGAAGCGCCAATATCAGCGTTGGAGGGACAGAGGAGACAGTAACGCTGATAGGCGTTGATAACCAGAGCATCTCTTCGCTGCTGGGAGGGGTAAATATTTATGAGGGCTCTCAGTACAGCGATGGCACGCCGCTCAGCCTTGTAGGATACCAGGTCGCATTCCCAACTACAGGCACAGGGCCTTCTTCCATAGGCATCAATCAGCCGATATATTTGCAGGAGGAAGGAAGAGAAGGAGGCAAAACGATAACGCTGATAGTGGCAGGCATACTAGACCAGTACGGGTCTTCTCTGCTGGTGCCTGTAGATACATCAGTCTTCACTTCCCTAAGCACTGCAATGACATTGCTAGGAGAGAGTTCGTACAACATGCTGCTTGTAGTAGCATCGAATACATCAAGCGCAAACACAGTCTATACGCTGCTTACAAATATATACGGAAGCAGGGCTGAGATACTCTCTGTGCAGCAGATAACAGCAATAGTTGCATCGATAACAGGGTCCATAGGCGTGCTCCTAGGATCGATAGCAGGCATCTCCCTAATAGTTGCAGGGATAAGCATACTTAGCATAATGATGGTTTCGGTCTCTGAGAGGACAAAGGAGATAGGAATCCTGAAGTCCATAGGCTTCAAGAACAGCGACGTGATGATGCTGTTTCTTACTGAGGCTGTGATAATAGGAGCGCTTGGAGGATGCCTTGGAGTTGCAGTGGGCGCAGGAGGCTCATACGCATTGCCGATACTTTTGGGCGGAGCCTCGAAGGGGCAGCCTTCCGGAACTACTGCAAGCACTGGTGCTGCTCCAGGTGGAGCGTCTTATAGGGGGAATGCAGGGTTCGGAGGAGGAGGAAGAGGAGCGGCCTTTGCAGGCGGAGGAGGGGCTGCTGCACCTGGCACCGCTTCGTCGCTATCTTATACGCCGATAATATCCCCTTCCCTTGTAGTTATGGCAATAGCAATAGCACTGATAGTCAGCATAATAGCGAGCCTTTATCCTTCCAGAAAGGCATCCATGATAGATCCGATCGCAGCGCTAAGGAATGAGTAAAGAAGAGTTATCGCCTGAAGATCTTCATTAGTTTTTCATACGGCAGCGTATTGATGACATCCTCCTTCCTCAGCCACCCCCTCTTTGCGGTGCCTATGCCGTAGCGGATAAATTTGAAGTTGCTTGATGAGTGCGAATCCGTGTCTATTGAGAATTTCAATCCGTATTCCCTTGCCTTCAATATATTCTCATCGTTAAGGTCAAGCCTGTCAGGGAACGAATCTATCTCCATTACCACTCCGTTGTCCTTAGCAGCCTGGAAGACCTTGTCGAGGTTTAGCTTTATTGGCTCCCTCCTTCCGATAAGCCTCCCTGTCGGATGCGCTATTATATTTACCTTGCCGCTCTCGATGCAGCTGACAAGCCTTTTGGTCATCTCCTGCTCGCCCATATTGAGGTTGGAGTGTATCGCCCCAAGCACATAGTCCATCTTTTCCAGCGTCTTATCGTCTAGGTCGAGGCTGCCATCCTTGAGTATATCTGTCTCTGCGCTCTTTAGCAGCATTATTCTATCTCCAAGCTTCTTGCCTACAGCTTCTATCTCCCTGTAGTATGCATCAATTTTCCTCTCGTCCATCCCGCCTGTTACGTACTCGCTCTTGGAGTGGTCAGTCATCCCGAGGTACTCGAATCCCTCAGTGATTGCCGCCATGGCCATCGACTCGATGCTCTCGTGGCCGTCGGTGTAGATGGTATGCGAGTGGAGATCTCCCCTTATGTCTTCGCGCTGGACTAGCCTAGGTATCTCATGCTTCAGCGCCTGCTCTATCTCCCCCCTGTCTTCGCGCATCTCCGGCTCCATATACTGCATTCCAAGCTTCTCGTAGATTTCCTTCTCCTCCTCTCCGGCTACGCTTCTCCCCCTCCTGTCGAAAAGACCGTACTCGTTTAGCTTGTATCCTTTCTTTATGGCTATCTGCCTAAGCTTCACATTATGCTCCTTGCTGCCTATGAAGTACTGCATCGCAGCGCCGAAGCTCTTTCTTTCCAATACCCTGATATCGCAGCTTACCCCTGCACTGAGCCAGACGGTAGTTTTGGTAGGACCGCTCAGCGTTACGCTCGCAGCATCTTCCATCTTCGATATGAAATTTGCCATCTTATCCGGCTTGGAGGATATTACAAGTATGTCTATGTCGCCCACAGTCTCTTTCATCCTCCTTGCAGAGCCTGCCAGCTCAACCCTCTCTGCATATCCGGAGTTCTTCAGCTGCCTTATTATCGCTTCTGCTTCGGGGAGCGCGTCTCCAAGCAGCAGCCTTCCTTTGCTGGACTCTAGCAGGCTTATGCCCTTCTGCAGAACCTCTTCGCTTCTCTTGCCGAAGCCAGATAGATTTCTGACCTTTCCTGCAGCTATTGCAGCTTTGAGGCTCGCAACATCATTAACGCCAAGCTCTGCATATAGCCTGTATGCGCGCTTTGGCCCCAGCCCCTGGATGCGCATCAGGCTTGAGAAGTCTATTGGATATTTTTTCTTGTATTCCTCGTACTTCTTTATCTTTCCTGATTTTATGTATTCTTCTATATGCCCGGCTGTTGTCTTTCCTATCCCTTGAAGCTCCATCAGCGCTTTTATCCCTCCCTTTCTGTATATCCCTTCTATGTCTTCCTGCATTGTCTCGATTGTGAGGGCTGCATTCCTGTATGCGCGCACCTCGAAGACCCTCTTCTCATCTTCCAATTCAAGCATATCCGCTATCTCCCTGAAGATCTCTGCTATCTTCTTGTTGAGCAACCTTACACCCTGAGCTTCTTCATCAGTTCCAGGTATGCTGCCTCCGCGTATTTGGCAGGTATGGCATTTACGAAGAGCTTTGCGCCTTTAACTGAGACATCCTTTCTTCCTTTAACTCCTCCGCCATGAAGCATCTCCGTTATTATCTCTTCGACGCTTCCATACCTGTTCCTGTCAAGCGCATACAGCAAGCCTTTCTCGGTGAGGAACCCTGCGGCATTGTGGTGCGCATGGATGAAGTCAGAAGCTGCAGAAGTGAAGGCGCTTGGTCCCTTGAATAGCCTGTATCCCAGGCTTCTCTTTGGCGCAAGCAGAAGTATAAGGCCATCCTTCCCTGACACCCATTTGGCGGAGAGGTAGACCTCAAAGCCGTATCTCTTGATCATCTCCTCTATTATAGATGATATCTTCCTTAGCTGCGGCCAGGTGACATCTGCGCTCTTCTCCTTCAGGCTTAAGGCTATTAGGAAGAGATCCAGCTTTGATTCCAGCATAAACTTCTTCAGCAGTTTGGCAGCCTCATCATGCGAGACTTTCTGGCCGTAGAATGCCTTTATATCGGGCTTGGAAAGGAACAATCTTGAAGCTATTGAGAGCCTGGCAAGCGCATCTATGGATACTGCTGCTGCAACATTTCTGTTCTTATCCACAGGATCTATCACTACGAACTCCGATCCAAATCTCTTCTCATGCTCCCGCCGCTCTTCTTTACTCAGAGGGTCCAGGGTTATTGGCAGTTTCATTGAAGAAAAGGCATCAAGCGCACCGATAATCGAGCCATAGTGGTATATCAGCAGCTCGCAAATGTAGCCTGAGAATCCGCCTATGCGGGACTCTGCGCCATATATGTTATGCGCTTTGAGGAAATATTTCAGCAGCCTTACATCGTCCCTCTGTTTCGCAGATAGATGCGTATTTATGAAATCTGTGTGCAGAGGGGTTCTGTCAACTGCAGTTGCGAGTTCCTCGGCGCTCTCTATCTTAAAAGCAGGGACTATGTCTGCATTTAGCCCTGATGGCAGGTATATCCTGACATATGGATGCTCTGCATATTTTATTTCGTATCTTTCGCCCATCTCCCTTTTGGCTATTGCCTTTCCATACTTGAGGCCCAGGCTCTCCAGGCTCTTCCGCGATATTCCGCTCTTGAAAAGCATGAATATATCTATGTCTGCAGAGCCGCGCAGGTTTGTTCCCCTTGCTATCGATCCTGCAACCCTAAGCTCTACATCCCTGCCGACAACTTCCTTAAGGCGATGCATAAGCATGTTGACGTTTGCAGTGGTAGTCCGCATCTCCTGCTCTGTGGGTTTTATACTTTTGAGCGCCTTCTCAAATATGCCCTTCGCTTTTTCTTTATTTGCCGCCATTCGTTTTACCTCCGTCTCTGTTTATCTGCACGCCTATCATTGCTATTTTGTACCCTATGCTGGCGAAGAGGAAGAGTACTATCACTTCTACGCTCAGATATGTGCCGGTGTTAATCGTTGAGGATAAGTCGGAAGTCAGCGGTCCCAGTATCCCTCCGACAGTTGCATTCTGCGCAGGCTGGGAGTAAGGGGCGTTGGCTTTTGAATTCGCCTGCTCGTATAATCCATATCCCATTAAGAATGTAAATAGTATTATCAATATTCCAAGTGATATTAGTATATACCCCAGATATGCCATAGTTACACCGAAATTATATGGAAAGGCAGGTTTAAAACCTTTGAGCACGCATGAATGTGTGTAGAGGGCTCGTGGCGCAGCAGTAGCGCGTTTCGTTCGCAAGAAGCCTTTGTAAAAGGCTTTGCCGAAATACGAAAAGGCCGCGGGTGCGAATCCCGCCGAGTCCATAAACTTCTTTTCAAGAAACCAATCTACGTAATACTACCGCGTGTATAAAATAGATATATTTATATATCTAATTAGCATATAGATAACTATGAAACAAATG
>JAJZKF010000030.1 GCA_021804305.1 Microcaldota archaeon
GTTGAAGAGTGGCATTCCTGCAGATAGTCTTCCTTAATATAATGAGGACGTCGAGGCCTACGTTTGCCTTGTAAGTTGGTTTTATGCAAATAACATTCGAGAGACTCGTATCAAGGGGCGCTGTGAGATTCCTTTCACGTGAGCTTGACCTTGCCGGAATGAAGATGGGGGTCAATACCCTCTTGGAGCTTATAATACTCGGCGGCTTCGCTTCCTTGATAGTTGTATCATTCATACTCTTGCTATATCTGAAGATGAATGCCGGAATAGCCGCTATATTCGGGATAGGCGCCGCAATAGCATTCGCATTCGCGATATACGCAATACTCGAGTTTCTGATAGACAAGCGCAAGACCTTTGTAGAGAGCATATTCCCTGACTACATACAGCTGACCGCCGCGAACCTAAGGAGTGGGATAGCGCTTGACAAGGCCATGCTTATGGCTGCGCGCCCTGAGTTCGGCAGCTTCAGCGAAGAAGTCAAGCTGATGAACAAGCAGCTTTACGCTGGAGAAACGATGCAGAACGCGCTGGCGCTCCTTGCATCAAGGTATCGGTCGCTGCAGCTGCAGCACACGATGCGCATGATAAACGAGTCGATACAGTACGGCGGAGGCATGACCGACCTGCTGAATCAGATAGCGAAGGATCTACGCAACCAGAACACTATACAGAAGGAAATATCGGGCCAGCTGTTCATGTACACCATATTCATAGCCTTCGCTGCACTCATAGGCGCCCCCGCACTTTATGCGCTCACAAGCAGGATGATCACAGTTACCTATTCCGTATTTCAAGGCATATTCGCAGCAAATCCCAACGGGCTCCCTAGTCTGGGGCTTTCCTTCTTCACACTCAACAAACCGAAAATAGACCCTCAGCAATACCAGCAGTTTGCTCTCATAGCCATATTCCTGATCTCAGGCCTAGCGTCTTTCATAGTGTCTACCATCTCTTCAGGATCAATAGTTAAGGGAATACGCTACCTCCCGGTTTTCATAGTGATAGGCTATGGTGTATTCTGGTTGACAAGCCTAATAATAGGTGCCTACTTCAATACCATAAGCTTCGGAGGGGGTCCTTAGCAGAAGCTCCCATGTCCTGTACGAGCTAGAGGGTGCGGGTTCTTGCATGGATGGAATCTTTGCAGCAATGCCTGCCTCTCTGGCTATTGACCCGGCAACGTTAACGTTAAGAAAAAGCCAAAGCAATCAGTCTATGCCGAACGTTGTATTGGTCCATAGCTCTACTGTCATCACCGCGCCAGCCCCCCCTATTGTTACCGGTTTTTCCACTGACTGTATGGAGACGGCATTCCCTGCGGCAGGGCTCATACCCATCGTTATGTTGAGGTTGGAGTTCCCTATTATTATGTAATAATCGTAGCCTGTACCGACGAGAGATTTCGTGTACTGATAGTCGACACTATCCATCGCTATCAGTTCCTCAACCTTCTTCTCCGAAATGCCGCCCGATGCACTCCCAAGTCCTATGCTTATGTTATTCCATGTCTCGCTGTTGGAAGGATCCACTGCAGAGTACCACGACTGCGGATAGCCAGTGCCTGTTATCCTGCCGCTTAGGCTCTGCAGCTGCGCCTGCATCTCCTGCGGTCCGTTTCCATAGCCTATCGAATACTGACCGCTTATATCGAGCCATACGGCTGTCATCAGCACCACTGCCGAGACGAATATTATCATCGCAAACAGTATATCGAAAGACCAGAATTGGGCCTTCATCGCATCAAGCTCTAATCTGCATGTGAAAGTATTTAAAGTCTTCATGGGAATATATCCGTTGCCGATGGTGCTGATAACACGACGCGAGTTCCGCTCCGTGCAAAGAAGGTTTAAATACTTTCTTATGAAAGAATATACCACGGCATGAATGCATCGCATTCTTAGGCGGGAGACTGATCTTTCCCGGATATCAAGAGCCTTAATGATTATCATGAGTGACCTTAACAGTGACATACGGCTTGTTGTGGATACTGGCGAGGTTAGCATAGGCCACAAAGAGACCACCCGAGCAGTCAGTGCATCAAAGGCTGGCGCAGTGATAGTGGCCAAGAACGGCAAGAAGGAGATAGTGGAGGATCTGATCCACATCTGCAGCATAGCTGGCACACGCGTAATAGAGTATCAGGGCAACGCAGTCTCTCTCGGAGCCCTATGCGGCAAGCCCTACTCTGTAACTGCTCTTGCCATAATAAATGCAGGTAACTCACCCATACTAAAAGAGGAATACGCCTAGGTGTTCTATTGCCAAACGGAGAATTCGCAGCAAAGGAGCTTATAAGAAAACGCAAAAATCAGCGCATGCTTAACAAATGGTGGAAAAGGAAATACTTCAAGCTTAAGAAGAAGTTCGACCCCGTAGGCACAGTGCCTATGGCAAAGGCTCTCGTTCTGCAGAAGTTCGTACTGCAGCAGAAGCAACCTCACAGCGGGCTTATAAAGTGCGTAAGGGTGCAGCTGATCAAAAACGGGAAGGTCGTGGGCGCATATGTGCCTTACGACGGTTCCATAAATGTCATAGAGGAGCACGACGAGGTAACGATACAGGGAATGGGAGGGTCACAGAGGGGACAGATGGGAAGCATACCTGGCCTGAAGTACCGAGTGATAGCGGTGAATGGCGCTGACCTGTATCAGGTAGTGAAAGGAAAAGCTGAGAAGCCTAAGAGGTAAATTCATGGCTGAGACCGAAAGCGCTGAAACAAAACCGACCGAAGCTGTTATGGAAGCTGCAACGCCAGCAGTTGCGCAGGAAGAGAAGAAGGCAGAGCCTAAGCGGAGGCGTAGATCCGGGTCAAAGGAAGAAGGCGCGACTCAATCCGGCAGCGCCCTGTTTGAGAAGTACCCTGTCGAGGAGATAAAGGTTTTGGATTCAAGCGTTGTAGATTACATAAACCCAAGCGGCAGATCGTATCCTAACATATTCGGCAGGAGGAAACATGGTGCATATTACGATACTCACATAAGCGTGACGGAGCGTTTGATAAACAAGCTGATGCGTGGAGGAACGGGTAAGAAAGTTGGGGGCAAAGTCATACGCACTAAGGGCAGGCTTCAAGGAAAGAAGCTAAAGGTCATGCACATAGTGGAAGATGCATTCGAGATCATCAACAAACGTACGGGCAAGAATCCTCTGCAGGTTCTTGTCAATGCCATAGAAAACGCAGCGCCAATAGAGGATACAACGCGCGTCAGATACGGCGGGATATCCTACAATGTGGCTGTCGGAATAAGCTCAAAGAGGAGGGTCGATGTTGCTCTAAGGAACATAGCCCTCGCTTCACTCACAAGCGCGTTCAAGAAAAGGAAGAAACTGTCCGAGGCTCTTGCGGACGAGCTGATGCTCGCTTCTGATAAGGCACCTGACAGCTATGCAATAAAGAAGCGCATAGAGGCCGAAAGGATAGCAAGGAGGGCGAGGTAGCTGACATGGTAAGGAAGGAGTTCGTAGCTGATGAAGTAGCAAAGATAATGCGGGACATAGACCGGATCCGCAACGTCGCGATAATAGCGCATGTGCACCACGGCAAGACCACCCTCACCGATTCGCTTCTTGCAAGGGCAGGCATAATCTCGAAGAGTGTTGCCGGGGAGGCTCTATACACGAACTACGAGCAGATAGAGAAGGAACGCAGGATGACCATAAAATCCGCGAACATATCACTCGCATTCAACTACAAGAGCAATGACTACATAATAAACCTAATCGATACTCCTGGACACGTCGATTTCGGGGGCCATGTGACCCGTTCGATGCGCGCAGTTGACGGTGTAGTGCTTGTGGTAGATCCTGTCGAGGGAATAATGCCGCAGACAGAGACCGTGCTGAGGCAAGCCCTGCAGGAGAGGGCTAAGCCTGTGCTTTTTGTAAACAAGGTAGACCGGCTCCTCAACGAACTCAGGCTCACTCCGGAACAAACTTTCGAACGGCTTCTTAAATTGATAAATGACCTCAACAAAATGATAAAGAGATTCGCCCCAGAGGAGTTTGCTGACAAATGGGCGCTCAGCGTAGAGAACGGCAGCGTCTGCTTCGGATCCGCATACAAAAGGTGGGCCATCTCCGCGCGCATAATGGAGAAGTATAAGGTAACCTTCAAAGATATATTCAAGCTTACTTCCGAGAACAACGAGGCGAAGCTTCAGGAGGTAGCGCCTATAGACGAGGCGACTCTCACAATGATGATAGAGCATCTTCCCAATCCGAGAGATGCGCAGAAGTACCGCATACCTCATCTATGGCACGGCGACATGGAGAGCACCGAAGGCAAAGCGATGACCGCCGTCAATCCGGACGCAAAGGTGAACATGATAATATTCGGCGTAACCTATGACCAGCACAGCGGCGAGATAGCGATAGGGAGGGTATTCTCCGGCAATGTTAAGAAAGGCACCGAGCTCTATGTCTCTGGGGTTCCAGATCCACAGAGAGTCCAGCAGGTAAGCATATACATGGGTCCTGACCGTGTGCTTGTAGAATCGATATCCGCTGGAAACATTGCAGGCATAGTGGGCCTTAAGAACGTTTCGATAGGCGACACTGCAAGCGAAGACAACATAACCCCATTCGAGCAGATAAAGCATTATTCAAAGCCCGTGGTTACGAAAGCTATAGAGGCCAAGGACACGCGGGATCTCATGAAACTCATAGAGGCGCTCCGTGAACTCTCGAAGAGCGATCAGACGATACTGGTGGAACTGAATCAGGAGACGGGCGAACATCTCGTGAGCGGAATGGGTGAGCTTCATCTAGAAGTCATAGAGACGAAGGTACGCGATGAATTCAAGATACCAATAACAACCAGCGAGCCTATAGTGGTCTACAGGGAGACCATAGAAAAAGGAGTGAAAGATGTAGAAGGGAAGACTCCGAACAGGCACTCGAAATTCTACATAAACGTCGAGCCACTCGCTCCCGAGATAATAGAATTGATCGATACCGGTGCCATAAAGGAAGGAAGGCCTAAAGGGAAGCTGCACGTAGAGACTCTCGTGAAGGCCGGAATGCCACGAGACGAAGCGAAGGGCCTTGTTGCTGTATCGAATAGCAGCATGCTGATAGACGCAACTCACGGCGTGCAGTACCTTGACGAGGTAATGGAGCTTCTCATAGACGGTTTTAACGAGGCCATGAAGGACGGTCCTCTCGCAAGGGAGAAGTGCACAGGCATAAAGGTGCTGATAACAGATGCGACTATACACGAGGATCCTGTCCATCGCGGTCCTGCGCAGATAATACCTGCGATGCGCAGGCCGATATATGCCGGTATGCTCACTGCAGGAGTCGTGCTTCTTGAGCCAAAGCAGAAATTTACTATAAACATCCCCCAGGAGTATCTCTCAGATGTAATAACGTTTGTGCAGGGCAAGCGCGGTCAGGTGGTGGACATACAACAGGAGGCTGAGCAGGCGACAGTTATAGCGAAGATGCCTGTGGCCGAGGTCATAAAAGGATTCTCCAATGAGATGCGCGGCCTTACTCAGGGCAAGGCGATATGGTATCCGGAGTATGCGGGATACGAGAAACTGCCTCGCGAGCTGCAGGATAAGGTCGTGCGCGATATAAGGAAGAGAAAAGGGCAGGATCCAGAGCCTCCATCCCCGTCACAATTCATGGACTGAGCCTATTCCTGCCTCAGTTCTAACGTACGGTTCCTCATTGCCTCATAGCTTTATTCTCCTTTCGGCCCATCATTTAGTTTCCCTATCAGAACACCGGCAGTACAAAAAGGCTATATACCAAATGTAACAAATATGTTCTTCTGTGGGTCAAATGGCTTTTCGTAATATGCGTACTATTGGAAAGGTGCCGGATGCAAAGCCGCTTGCCGAGAGGCTTCTATACGCTGTTAGGGGTGAAACAGGGATAGCAATACGTGGCAGAGAGACAGAAGAGCGGCGCATCATTGAGATATCGCACACAGGAGACCCTCTGTTATTGCTCAAAACATTCGCTGAACTCCTGATATCTATCGCAATGGCATCTTCGCCTGCCCGTCTTAGCGACGCAGCCGGCTCAATTCCAAAACCGTTTCCAGAGGCTACCGATGCTGATATGATGCGGATAGCCGCTGGCAAGGTAACGACAAGGCAGCTGAAGCATCTACAGAGAGGCGACATCTCGCTTCTGAGCGGCAGTCCATTCATCTCTGAAGTCGAGAGGGCATTCTACAGTGTGCCGGATCGCAGTGTAAGGGGGCAGATAGCGCGCACAGCGGAGAGCGCCATAGTCCACGGTGAGATATTATCGCAAGAAACGGCCGTCTATTCCGAGGCATTGGCTTCCGAGATGCGTTTGCGCCAAGAGA
>JAJZKF010000031.1 GCA_021804305.1 Microcaldota archaeon
GTATCCGATCCAGATCGGCCATCCCCAGACATAGACGAATGCCAGGTATGAGAATGTAAGGAACTTGACCACGTTTATCCCGCTTCTCCAGAGATTTGAAGAGTATACGATCTTTGCAAACCTCGTCTTCATCTTCGATGAAGTGCCTCGGGCAGCCATGAATGCATCCACAAAGGAGTGCCTTATCACGATTATTATCAGGACAAAGAGCGGTATTACATTGACGAAAGAGTAGACTATCCAGAAGACGTACTCGACTACCCTGTCTCCTGCAACGTCTATTCTCGGGCCGAACTTTGCCGACCTCGAGACCTTCTGCTTGATCTCCTTTATGCGCTTTGCGTACCTTGCATCTCCTGCTGCGGATCTTAGGTAGTCAGAGAGCGAGACCTTGCGTCCGCTTGCCTCCCAGACCGCAAGATATCCGTCCGCCGCATCAAGGGCCATGGTAATGGCTATAAGGAGCATTATCAGGACCGGGTTCTGCCTGATTATGACAAGATAGGCCGCGAATATGCCAAGTGCTACCCTGAAGTACGTTGTCGCGTCTGCAGCTCTCATTCATCTCTCCGCTTTCTATTGTTATCCACATATATTTAAGAGCTTATTACTATACTCTATCTGTTGACTTGCAATTAAAGCCCGGCCCGTGTTAGCATGACTGATCTAAACAAGAACGAGGAGGAGATTCTAAGGTATTGGGGCGAGAACAAGATACCAGATCTGGTAACCGAGAAGAACCGCGGAAAGAAGAAGTTCTACTTCCTTGACGGCCCTCCTTTTGTCAGCGGAGACCTCCACCCCGGGCAGATGTGGGTCAAGTCTATGAAGGACGTGATCCTCAGGTACAAGAGGCTGCGCGGGTTCGATGTCTACGCAAGGGCGGGGTACGACGTCCACGGCCTTCCAATAGAGAAGAAGGTCGAGGCAAACCTGAAGGTGGCGACAAAGAAGGAGATAGAGACAAGGATAGGGATCGATGCATTCATCAGGAGCTGCAAGGAGTATGTCAGCTCTTACATGGGCAGGATGGACTCGGACTACAGGCGATTCGGGATGTCGCTGGACTTCTCGAATCCCTATGTGCCCTCAACAAAGTCCTACATGGAGATAGAGTGGCAGTTCTTCAAGAAGATATACGACAAGGGCCTTGTCTACAAACAACTGCGTGCGACAACCTACTGCAAGAGCTGCCAGACCGCGGTATCGCAGGGAAGCATGGAGCTCGAGTATAAGGAAGACAACGACCCATCCATACTTGTCGCATTCAAGATTAACGGGGCCAGGTCGAAGTCAAAGGTAGAGATCAGGGGCGATGCATACCTGCTCATATGGACCACGACCCCATGGACACTTCCAGCGAACATGGCAGTTGCCGCAAATCCTAAGGAGCTCTACGTCATCGCAAAGATCGGTGACAAGAGACTGATATTTGCAAAGGGCAGGCAGGACTTCGTCTCAAGTGCATTAAACGAGAGCACGGTCGTAGAGAGCGAGTTTTATGGGAGCGAACTTGAGGGTCTCCAATACACAAGCCCGCTTGAGGCTGCAGTGGAGAAGCAGAAGGAGTTCAGGAAGTACCACAAGGTCGTAATGGCAGAGGAACTAGTCACAATCAGCGAGGGAAGCGGGCTTGTCCATATCGCGCCTGGCCACGGGCTTGATG
Source organism: Microcaldota archaeon (assembly GCA_021804305.1). The sequence continues at coordinate 1,667 of JAJZKF010000031.1, forward strand.
ACTATCTTGTAGGAAAGAGGGAGAAGATACCGATATTCTCTCCGGTCGGGGAGCAGGGCGAGTACACGAGCGAGGCCGGGAAATATGCGGGCCTTATAGTCCCTGAACAGGCTAACAAGGCGGTACTGGCGGACCTGAAGGCCTCGGGATCATTACTGCATCATGCCTCGGTAACCCACAGCTATCCCCATTGCTGGAGATGCGATACAAAGCTGATATACATCGCTACGGAGCAGTGGTTCATAAACATACAGAAGGTCAAGAGGCGCCTGATAAACGAGAACAGGAAGGTATCGTGGCATCCGCCAGAGGCGAGCAAGTGGCAGGAGGAAATACTCCAGGGATCTCCGGACTGGACCATATCAAGGCAGAGGTACTGGGGAACCCCGATACCGATATGGATCTGCGAGTGCGGAGAACGGAAGGTGATAGGTTCACTGGACGAGTTGGAAGAGAACGCTACGGACAGGGCGTATGTAGCATCGCTCGATGACCTACACAGGGATCATGTCGACAGGATAAGATTGAGATGCGCGGCATGCGGCAAGGAGATGAAGAGGATAAACGACGTACTCGACGTGTGGTTCGACTCGAGCGTTGCCTACAGGGCCAGCCTGACGCAGGAGCAGTTCGACTCTCTCTTCCCTGTGGACTTCATCCTTGAGGGCGTAGACCAGCTCAGGGGATGGTTCTCGTACCAGCTGAAGATGGGAACCATGATCAATGGTAAGAGTCCGTTCAAGCACGTCGGGATAGATGGAATGATGCTGGGCTCTGACGGGAGGGAGATGCACAAGAAGCTCGGCAACTATGTGCCTCTTGCCGATGTCCTTAAGTCAGCTACAGCCGACTCCTTCAGGCTCTGGTGCACATCGCACGTGCCGCAACTCGACATCACGTTCAGTATCGAGAAGATAAACGATGCGAACAAGGCAGTAAGGCTTCTCTACAACATAGCAAATCTCCACAACTACTACTCTGATGCCGTCGGTTACAGATCAAAGAGACTCAAGAAGTCATTCAAGATCGCTGGTCTCGATCCTGAGGAGAGATGGATATACCTGAAGATGAACTCCACAATAAAAGAGGTTACTAATTACCTGGACAATTATGAGATACACAAGGGAGCAGAGGCCATAAAGGGGTTCATAATAGAGGATCTCAGCAGGTTCTACCTGCGTATGGCAAAGAAGAAGCTGCTCTACGCAGACAAGAAAAAGGCGCGACTTATTCTCGACCTGATAAACCATCTGCTCTACAAGACACTCCTGCTCATCTCTCCATACACGCCATTTGCAGCTGAGAGAATATATCTAGACAACTACGGAGAGATGAAGAGCATAACACTCGAGTCATGGCCCGGATATGACAAGAAGGCAGATGACCCGGGACTTCTGGAGGACTTCGATAGCGCTCTTGCAGCCATAACCGCTCTGCTCTACAGCAGGGAGAAGGAGGGATTGAAGCTCAGGCAGCCTCTCATGGCCGCGCATCTCGAGGTTACGGACCAGAAGTTCTACGACTCCCTCGTAAAGCTCTCGAATCTGATAGAGGACTACATAAATATCAAGAAGCTTGATGTCAAGGTGATGCAGAAGGCAGGCCTTGAGGTGAGGCCGGCATTCCAGAAGCTGGGTCCGGAGTTCAAGGCAAACGCATCGGCGGTGGCCGAGGGACTGAAGAAGGCTGATCCTGATATCATGCTCAAGGAGATAGAGAAGGCGGGCCACTACCAGCTTCACACTGACAAGGGCACGTTCGCGGTTAACAATGGCCACTTCACCGTGATACGGAAGGCGGAGAGGGAGAATGCTGTTAACTTCAAGTGCGGTATCGCCTACGTGGACAAGGAGATAAGCAAGGAGCTGCGGGAGGAGGCGATAATGAGGGAGTTTGAGAGGGGCGTGCAACTTGCGAGAAAAGGTCTTCTTCTTAAGAAGTCGGACAAGATAACACTCCTCTACCAATCGCCGCCAGACATCTCATCTATAATAGGCGCCAACTGCAAGAAGATATCAGAAGATGTTAACGCGGTAGAGGTAAAAGAAGGTACGGACCCGCAGGCCCAGGCCACGGAGCTTGAGCTGGAGGATGAAACAATCAGAATATACGTGAGGAAGGTATGATCAGCCCTGATCCTTCGACATTGACTTGAAGGCCTTTCTCCTCTTCATGACAGACCAGCAGTCCTTGCAGATCACTATCCTCTGCGTCTTGCTGACCCTCCTGGAGCTCTTGATGCAGTTGTTGCATATCTTCCTGTTGCAGTACCGGCATAGATCATGCTTGTATATCTCGGCACTGCATCTCTCGCATAGCATAGAATCACAGTTATAGAATTGCTTTCCATTTGGTAGGGCAAGATATAAAAATCATCTGTTGTCAGCCGTTTTGACCCCAATCCAGAAAAGGATATATAGCTGATCCGCCAAAGGAAGTACATGATGCTGGATTCCATACTAGTTTTTGATTTCGGGGGTCAATACTGCCACCTGATAGCCAGGAGGGTAAGGGAGAGCAACGTATATTCCGAGATCGTCTCCGGAGAGATCTCAAAGCAGGAACTGAACGGGATACGGTCCAGGCTTAACGTCAAGGGCATAATACTCTCTGGCGGACCCTCAAGCATATATGAGAAGGGAGCGCCGCGGCTTGACAGGGGAGTAATAGAGAGCGGGATACCAATACTCGGAATATGCTATGGCCATCAACTGCTCGCCAGCTCCATGTCCGGAAGGGTCGTTCCGGCCAAGAAGACGGAGTACGGGATTGCTCAGGCGAACGTCAATAGCAGATCGGATCTCTTTAAGGGATCGAGAGGGAAGGAACAGGTCTGGATGAGCCACGGTGATACCGTCATCAAGGCCCCAAAGAGTGCCAAGATACTTGCATCGACCCCTAACTGTCCGGTCGCGGCCTTTGGCGATGTGAAGGGTAAGGTTTATGGCGTACAGTGGCATCCGGAGGTCATGCACACGCCGAATGGAGGGCTGATACTAAACAACTTCATCTTTGGAATCTGTCATGTCAAACGCGACTGGAATGTCACCAATGACTTAGGCAGGTACGTGAACGAGATAACGGAGCGCATAGGAAACAATAAGGCGATAATAGCATTGAGCGGCGGCATAGACTCTACAACTGCAGGAGCAATTGCAGCGAAGGCAATGGGGAAGAACCTGACAGCGGTATTCGTCGATCACGGATTCATGAGGGAAGGCGAGTCCGATCAGATATCCGCAATAGCCAAGAAGCTCGGAATGAGATTCATCCGCGTTGAGGCCAAGTCGAGATTCATGGGACACCTGAAGGGGGTAAGCGATCCGGAGCAGAAGAGAAAGATAATAGGAAGGGAGTTCATAAGGGTCTTCGAGGAGGAGGCAAGAAAGTCGGGAGCAGACTATCTCATACAGGGAACCATATACCCTGACAGGATAGAGTCGGGGCACTCGAAGAGATCCAAGGTGATAAAGACGCACCATAATGTGGGGGGGCTCCCTGCGGACATCAAGTTCAAGGGTGTTGTGGAGCCATTGAGAGATCTGTATAAGGACGAAGTAAGGGCTGTAGCTGCCAAACTCGGTCTCCCTAAAGCGATGATCAGGAGACAGCCGTTTCCGGGCCCAGGCCTTGCCGTAAGGATAATCAGCGATATAGACGAGAAAAAACTCGACATAGTAAGGAAGGCAGACCACATAGTTACAGAAGAGTTGGAGAGGTCCGAGATGAAAGAACTGCCTTGGCAGTATTTTGCGGTGCTAACAGATACGATGAGCACAGGGGTAAAAGGAGACTCCAGGTCGTACGGATCGGTAATCGCAATAAGGGCAATAGGAAGCAAGGATGCGATGACAGCAAGCTTCTCTAAGATTCCTTACGACGTCCTTGAGAGGATCTCGACGAGAATAACGAACGAGATAAGCGATGTGGTGAGAGTGGTCTACGACGTTACCAACAAGCCACCATCCACGATAGAATGGGAGTAACAAGTTAAAATTCAGGAAAAGCTTTATCATACAGGATACGTGGGATTTTAGGAGCAACCCGGAATGGCGCAGACTAATTGTCAGCGAAATACGTTCCAGAGGAGAACACTTTTATAATACCTGCTGCAATAAGTAAACTGGTTCTTGTATGATACTAGAGGGGCTAGAAGAAACTGTAAGCAGAAGAAACAGAGAGGGATTAATACTCCCGAGATATGATGGATACTCGCTCCTGAACGTCCCCAACACGGCATTCCAGATACTTGGATTCAAACCGCCAGGCCCTGCGCTTAGTGAACTTATAACCAAACATATCGACGCGTCAGGCATAAAGAAAGTGCTGCTGCTGTTGATAGATGGTTTTGGATACAAGATGTTCTTAGACTCTTACAGGAAGTCGGGGCTGTTTAAGGCAATTGCAGAACACGGCATAGTGGCTCCAATAACCAGCAATTTTCCTCCAACGACTGCGGCATCAATAACAACCATGAATACTGGCTTGACGCCACAGCAACATGCGCTACCAGAATGGAATTTATACTTCAATGAAGTGGACGAGATAATAAAACCCCTTCCACTGACAACGATTGACAATAAGCACGAGCCTCTTACTAAGATAAAGGAGAATCCAGCGATACTCTACAATGGAAGTACG
>JAJZKF010000032.1 GCA_021804305.1 Microcaldota archaeon
TCGGTGATAAGGATAGACTATGTGCTCGCCTTCGATTCTGCTCCTATATCCGCTTCCAGGATAATAAAAGGGGAGATAGACAGGGACGGTCACAGGGCGGATGAGGCATAGCAGTTCGGCGCCACTATCCTATCGATCTTCGCAGGCGCTCGGAGACTGCGTCCTCCTCGGAGGAGATCTCATCTTCGATCCTTTTAGTGATTGAGGAGATGGCCCTTTCGGCGTCGATGTACGCCCTGGAGAGCCCCTCCATCCTTACCAGCGCGTCCCTGAGCCTCTCCTTATCGGACTCGCTTATGTTGCTCTTCATGAAGCCCTTTGCAAGCGCCTCTGCGCGCCTTATGCCCTTTCCATGATCCCTAAATCTGCCGAACGCAAGTGCTGCGGCCCTGCCGAAGCGGTCCCGCCAGTTGGCAGTCTCCTCTATTGCAGCCTTTATGCTGTCCCTGTACTGAGGCACTGCAACGCGCTTGTTGAATTCCTCGAAATCATGAGCCCTCAGCTCTGAATAGCGCCTTAGAAGGGCGTTGGATACAGACTTCTCTTCCGCATCGCCAAGGCTGCTGCTCCCACGCTGCGATTTTGCATCGTACTCCTCCTTCTTGCGCCTGTCCTTGAGGACTGCGTATGCGGTGTTTATCTCGGCTGTCCTCTTTGTGGCCTCGGCGCTCTTGTTTATGTCAGGATGATACCTCTTCACGAGAGTGAGATAGGCCTCCTTTATCGCCTTTTGGTCTGTTGTGTACTTTAGCCCAAGCGCATCGTAATAGCTCCTTGAAAATGAATCACCCAAATTTATCCCCAGGCGCTTTGCCTCCGTGGTGAGCCTCTGCTCAATCTCTGATGCCTCCTTGAGTAGCCTTGTTACTGCCCTCTCCCTGCGGCGAGCATTGAACTCCCTTATCCTTCCTATGCCGCTGGCAAGTATTCCCATAGATTAGATTATCCCATTCTTTTTAATATTGGTGATGGGCGGATGCCGGATGGTCAGTCAATCTCTACTTCCGTCCTCCTGTCCTCTCCTGTGACGAATATCTTTCTTGGCTGCACCTTGAAGAACCTGAATTCGGACGGATCGAGGTACTGCTCTGGACTGTACGTGGGCGAGCTGCTTGACTTTTCTAGGAGCCTTGCCGAATAGGCGCTTATGGCCTCGGCTATCTCCCCTTTTCCTACCTCTGAGGCCACGCCCTCCATCTGCACCCCTTCGGAGGAGCCTATCCTTGAGGAAGAATCGAAGATGACTATCGATACCTCCGGGTTTGACTCCACGTTCTTGGCATGAAGCGAGTCTATTGCTGATATGAAATAGAGCTTGGTGTATTTTTGATCTGCAGCGAAGAAGACCGGTGCGCCCCATGGCTCTCCCTTTGAGTCCGCGGTGCATACCACCATGTAGCTATTGCTCTCCACTATCTGCCTTGCCCTGTGCGCATACGCGTTGCCTTCCTCCTCCATAACATGGCTTCTGATTTTAGGTTTATATAACTGCACTACGCCGATCGTAGCCGCACCTACAGGCCGGAGGCTGCGCTGCGGGTAGAACAAATAAAAAAGGAAAAGAGGAAAAACAAAAACTGCTCAATTGATTAGTTGGTCGCCAGTCCTGGATTACATCTTCTCCATTCCATTTCCAACATAGGCTAGGATGAATCCTACAAGGACCACCCACAGTCCGCCTGCCGCTGGACCTGCCACTGGCGCCAAGAGCGATGCCAATGCGAATCCCGCAACGAACGCGGACTTGCTGCTCCAGTTCCTCATCTTCTCACTGCTTGGTGCAGTCAATGCGACCAAGGTCGTGATGAAGAAGCCTACTGACATCACCACTGCCAATCCGAACAGTACCGTACCAAATGTTCCTGCATTTACGCCGTTTGTCCATAGTCCCCATACAACCCAGAGATATGCCAGGCTGCCAACGAACTTGAGGACCCATGCAGTCCAATTTGTCGTGTTTTTTGCCATTCAATTCACTGATAGAATTTGGCTCTGAAGCTTCTTAAAGCTAATCCTGCACTTCGTTCTTTTCATAATTTTGAAAGTAACAGATCCTGTGGTTTTGCTGCGCTGGGACCATAAAGCCCGAAACGAACTGATTATATTTTTATCTGACAATATAAATTGCTGATAATCTTGCCCCTCAAACTTAACGAAGAGATATTCAGGTCATACGACATACGCGGAGTCTACGGCAAGGACATAGACGAGCAGCTTGCCAGGAAGATTGGCAGCGCCTTCGGAGAGTTGATAGGGCCTGGCAAGAAGGTGCTTGTTGGAAGGGATGTTAGGGTCAGCAGCCCGTCGCTTGCAGACAATCTCATAAAGGGCGTTCTGGGCAGAGGACTTGACATAGTCTATGCCGGGGTAATACCCACACCTCTGCTCTACTTCGCCATATCGCACTACAAGCTTGACGGAGGGATCACAGTAAGCGCCAGCCATAATCCGCCAGAGTGGAACGGCTTTAAGGTGTGCAGGAAGGATGCCTATGTCGTTGGCCTTGGCACAGGACTTGAGACGATGCGCGAGAGCGTAAAGAGGGACGCATTTGCAAGCACGAAGGAGGGAAAGATGGTGGACAGGAGCACCGAGATAACAAAAGAGTACCTGGACTCTCTTGCGGGAAAGATAGGCAAACTTGATGGGATCCGCGTAGGAATAGACCCTGGCAATGGTGCATACTCTGGCCTTGCAACAGGGATATTCAGGAGAAAGGGCGCTGAGGTCCGTGCGATAAACGATGTGCCTGACGGCCGCTTCCCTTCCAGATCCCCAGAGCCCAATCCAAAGACCATAACTGCGCTTATCGACCTCGTGAAGTCGGAGCACCTGGACATGGGCATAGCATTTGACGGGGACGGGGACAGGGTTCTGTTCGTTACGGAGAAAGGAGAGGTCATAGGGGGAGACATTGCCCTGGCACTGATGGTAAAGGAGTACCTCAAGAAGGGAGAGAAGGTCGCGTATGAGCCGACATGCTCGATGTCGGTGGAGGACGAGATAGCCGAGCGGGGAGGAGTTGCGCTGCTCACGAAGGTAGGGCATTCGAACTTCAAGGAGATGATGAAGAGAGAGAAGGCACGGTTCGGGGGAGAGATATCGGGACATATGTACTTCGAGGAGACCTACGGGGCCGACGACGGGCTCTTTGCTGCGCTGAAGATGGCCGAGCTGCTCTGCAGGAAAAAGGCAGGATTCTCGCAGCTTATAGGGCAGCTGCCAAGATACGTAAAGTACTATGCAGAGTTCGATACTGAAGATAAGAAGAAATTCAAAGCCGTTGAAAAAGCCTCTGCAGATTTCTCAAAGCTCGGATACAGGATCATAGATATTGACGGCGTTAAGGTGATTACAGAGGACGGGTGGCTGCTTATGCGAGCCTCCAACACCGGACCGAAGATAAAGGTGGCGGCAGAGGCAAAGACTCAAAAAAGGCTATTGCAGCTTGAGAAGATGATTGAGGACGAGCTCAGTAAGACCCTATGATGTCGTAATGCGGCTCATGCCAGTGCGCCGCTGTAGTAACTCACCACCCTCGAGATTACGGTCCTTATCCTTTCAACAGTCTCTGTGCTGCTACTTCTAGACCTCCTCTTCCTTCCATTTACGGCAGGCACGGCTGGCATGCCGATGGAATGAGGAGCATGAACAGTCCATGAGGATTCGCCTGGCGTCTGCGCCAAGTTCTCGCCGTGGCCAATTATGGCAGTCTCCATGTTAAACTGGAATTTTTCTGGTTCTGTCTGGGCTTCATAATGGCCAGAAATTGGACGGGGCTCAAGAAGGGCACTCTTTGGATTTAGGGAGATTGTCAGCTTGAATGACTCTGCAGCGCCGACAGATATTGACCATCCCCTTTCGCCCTGCGCGTGTTCCTGCTCGGTTTTGCTTACCTGGAACACGGGTTGAATGCACAATTCTGCAGGGCTTGAGCCTTTGCGCAGACCATAGATGTCCGCCGATGCCGGATGAGACGCAACATCTTGTGGTAGCTTCTTTGCGATTGCAGCCCTTGCGCCTTCCTGAAGGTCATCGCTGGACAGGACGCCCTGCAAGCTGCGCAAAGGCTTTAAGGAAGACCTGCTGGCTTGCATCGCAGTGATCGGATTTGGATCTGCTCTGCCGTATGACTGAGGAATCTGCGCTTGAATGCCGATATCTTGAGCAGCAGCGTTGCGGGCCGCATGCTCTTGGGACTTTTGCAGCATTATCTGCCCTGTTCCGGATCTGACCTGCACGAGGATCTGCGTGGGCTCCTGGCGCTCGTAGTATCTTGGCAGCTGCGCCGCAACAGGATGCAACGCAGGCGAGATGATGGCATGAGCCTGTTCTGCTAGGTGGTTGACCATACCGTTCCTGGCACCCCTCTGGTTAACGAAGGTGTTATCTTCGCATTTAAGGTTGCGCATCTGAGTCATGAACCCTTTGCCGTCCTTATGCTGCAATCCTGATATTTGCACAGAAGTGCTTGCCCGGTCTGAAAACATCAGGCTCTGCCTTGCGCTGTTCTTTTCGCACTCAGTGCAGATTAACTGCATATGCTTCACTGTTTCTGGTGCTGAACTTGAGAATAGGGAACTTAGATTTACCCCTGATGAAGCTGCTGTTCCTGGAGCAAAGGTGCGTAGGATCAGGACTGCGGGCTTGCCGTCTCTTTGCGGAATCTCCATTTCTTGAACCGCGTACTGTGCGGGATTTGATGTCCAAAGAGCAGCCGGGCCAAACTTGCTCATTCGGAACAGTGACTCCATAAGGCTCGTGTAGGTTTTGCCTAAAGGGGCATCGCCAAAGTCGCATGCGAGGATTGAATGCGCATCGTAGGATATGGATGCGCCTGCAAGGATAGCTGCAGCTGAAGTTTCGGCATTTCCTGGATGAGGCATAGACAGGTAAGAGCCTTCATGCGGCATTATGCCTGGAATCACTGACTGTGGCTTAAGGAAGCTTACGAGATCGCTCTGCGATGCGCCCGGTGCAAAGACCGTCGTGCCTGCGCGCTCTAGGATCTGGGCCATCTCCGAAGAGATCATGCCACCTCCGAAGAATGAGATTCCATCCAGTCCTGCTGCCCTTGCCTCTGCCATGGCACCGGTTATGATGCTTTGGTCTGTGTCAAGGCTTATGCTAAAGCCTATGGCCTGTGCGTCCTCCCTCTTGGCTATCTCTATTAACTCTTCTGGGCTCTGCACACTGCCGACATAGATGGTATCGAATCCGGAGCTCATAAGCGATTCCACGGTTAGTTTCGCTCCGCGGTCGTGGCCACCATCTCCGGCCATTGATATTATGATTGTCTCAGAATTTAGGTCATTGCTGTTGAACAGCCTGACTACATCCTTCCAGACATCGGCCTTTCCGGTGCCCACCATTCGCGCTATTTCGCCCGTTGCCATCTCCTCGACGCGCTTTGTGCACCATATTGCGGAGAGGTACTCAGTTGCAACTGACGCGTCCATCTCTGAAAGCAGCGAAAGGAATTGCGGGCTTGCAAGCCGCTCTGGATTGTCCGTCCTCCCTATAGCGTATGAGAGTTCGCTGGCAATTGCTGCATCGCCATTTATTGCTTCTATGACAAAGTCGCTTAGTGCGGCATCGCTTGTAAGCGCAGATACATTGCCAGTGCTACCTATGGAGTTGAACCACTCGCTTGCAGCCTCAGGCCCGAGCCTATTGAAGAATGACGGCCCGTTTCCCTTGAAGAGCCTATCATCTGTAAGGTCAACGTGGTTTCCGGTCAGCCTTATCTCATAAAGTAGGCTGTTTGCCACATACGGATCGAGGAGGCGGAGATTGTCCATAAACTCGGCACTTGCAAGTGCAGATGCGTCAGTTGCATGCCTGATTCCTAGAAGAAATTCGGCTGCTGTCAGCTCGTCCATCGTCTCTAGCCCCTTCTTGAGCCTACTTATATCTGGTTCAGATATCTGCCCAAATGCATTGCCGATAATGCCGTCAGAATAGCGCGACACGAATTCAAAGGCTTCAGACCTCAGGCTGAATTCCTGCCTGCGCATATCCTCGTTTACTAGCTCGTTTGTGTCGCGATCCCTCTCCTGGGTAGACACTGTTGAAAGGAACGTGTCGATACGCTCTGTGAAGGAGACTATCCTGCTTTCAGCACTATTGATTCTGTCACGCACCATCAACGATCCCAATCTGACACATACGGTCCAACTACAACAGGTAGTGTTTAAACCATTAGTGCTATACAACTTATTGTGTATTTCTTGGGTTCGTTATATAAAGCTTTGCGGATAATCCTTTGATTACCAGAAACGGTTGCTCGGCTATTCCTTATCG
>JAJZKF010000033.1 GCA_021804305.1 Microcaldota archaeon
GGCAAGGCGACCAGTTTTACCCTTCCTACAGTAAAGAACCCGTAATGTTATTAGAATATTAACTTTTAAAAACCTTCGTTATTAGTGGAATATTTCATACATTTGGAACGTGACTTTGATGCTTACTCTCGATGAAAGTGGTATTGCGGCTGCCTTAATAGTAGGCGTGCTCATAATAGTCTTTGCGGGCCAGATGTGGATCTTTTTCATAAGCGCCATGCTGCTCTTCCTCCTGCTGTCCGCCATAGTGACTGTGCTTGGGGAGAGGCAGAAGATCAGGATAGGCTTCTACCAGAAGCCGAGGGGTTGGAAGAACGTGGCTGCTAACGCAGCAGTTCCTGTAGTCATAACCATGATATACTTCCTGAATGCATGGGCAAAGGTGATCAACCCTGATGTTATAGTGGTGTCGTATATAGCCAGCCTCGGGGCTCTGGCTGCGGACAAGTTCGCGAGTGAGATAGGGATCCTTGGGCCCAAGCCCCTGAGCCTGCTCACCATGCGGCCTGCCAAGAGGGGGGTATCTGGGGCTGTAACACTTCTTGGGTTCGCCGCAGGCATGCTTGGCTCATTCATGATGAGCATAGCGCTTTATCAGATGGGGAACTTTGCATACTTTGCGGTTATCATAGTGGCGTCAGGCACCATAGGCAACATCGTAGACTCAATATTCGGGTACTATGAGGAAAAGGGATATGGGAGCAAGTACACCTCAAACATCATGTGTGCGCTTGCCGGGTGGATATCGTGCCTGGCTATGCTGCTCTAGTTAACCAATAAAGGAGGGGTTTAGTTGCCCAGGCATGTGGTTTACTGGACTGCTGTGCTTGTGGCTGTTGCTGAGGCCATGCTGATTCTTTTGGAGCTGCTTTTAAATGCCATCGCATGCTGGTCCCACAGTATTGTAGTTAAGGCGAAATCGGTTTCTGGGCCAAGCATGTTAAAGTGCATCGCGCATCCTGATGCACGATTTACCATGTCTAACCTAAGCAGACTGCCAAACTTCATGGAGAGCTCGCAGGCTGTGCTTTCATTGGCGCTCCCGTAGCCCGGATCACAGATAGGTGGGGTCACGCTCCACCTGTCTCCAAGATTTGATGTTCTTCTGAACTCTTCTGGAAGGCCGTCATACTCCACGGAGAGCAGCTTTATGCAGTCCCTCCCGTGAGGGCTCAGGACTAGGGCCTCGATATGTTCTGAGTCTGCAACAGAGTTGTGGCATGCAGAGGCCTTTACGGAGATGTAGCACCCTGTCCTTTTTACGTCAAACAGCGCAGTAAAGGGTTCACTGCGCCTGATGGATTTTATTTCACTCCACATGCCTGCGTAGATCGGGGTCGTGCGAATTATCCGGGATTTTGGGGAGTTGGCGCACATGAGCTTGAAGCTGCTCCCCTCCTCCTTGAGAAGTTTTATTTCGGACATTAGATCACAGTTACGGAAGTTCATGTTTATGATGCAGAGGAGACCCACAGAGACCCGTCTGCTCGTTTATGCGCCCGCCGGGATTTGAACCCGGGCTACCAGCTTGGGAAGCTGGAGTCCTACCAGGCTAGACTACAGGCGCAGGACGATTACCTGATGTAGCTCATTACGTCCTTGTTTGGTGGCGGGCCCTGCTCTTGGTTTGCCTGCGCCTCCATCATGCTCTTCAGCATCTTGTCCGTCTCGCTCTTTATCTTCTCTATGTTTTTTAGGTCAAGGTCGAGGTGGAGTATGTTTTTCATAACGTCTATGACTGCCTTTGCAGAGTTGGCGTCGACCTCGAGCATGCCTGTCTCCCCCATTACGCATGCAGCATCTACGTGATTCTTCCTGGCCATCGTGACAATGAGCCCGGCAGAACCCATGATAAGGCCCTGTGCCTTTCCAAACACTATCCCTTTTGCTTTGAGCTCTCCGACCAGTTTTTTGCTGCTCGCCACCCCGAATACCTTCGGGTGCTGCACATACCCCTGCGAGGTGCTGTAGCCCCCTATGGTGTATATCCTTTCGCCTCCTATTTTCTTGAAGAACCTCACTATCTTCTCGTTGACTTCATACTGCCCTTCTGGAGATATGGCCTGAAAATCGCCTACAAGGATTACCAGGTCGCTCTTCATCTTCCCTGTCCTTTTAATGTAGTAGAACCTGTTGCTTACTGGCCTTGCCATCCCGTTTTTCATCATGACTACGTGATGCGGAAAGTGAGCAGAGTACAGGCTGGCGAATCTCACTCCGCCGAGCTCTGCGCGGATGTGCTCGCCTACAAGGCTTCCCACATTGCCTATCCCAGGGAGCCCGACTATCATTACAGGTGCCTTTGGCTTTATTTTCTTGCTGTAGTATATCTTAGTGTCCCTCACTTTTCCACCTTTTCCTTCCTCATCGAAAAGATCCCCTTTCCTCCTGCCACCTCCTTCTCTATCAGCACCTGCGCAGCCTTTATCCTCTCCTCTGCCTTGGGGTAGCTTATATCTTCTGATGACATAGAGTAATTCGGAGCTCCGAGATACGTAACCCTCACTCCTGTCTTCTCTATCTGCCCCAGAAGTTTCTTTAGTATTTTTATGCCAGACATCGTGTCGTATACGCTTATCTGCGCAGTGTATGCGACCTCGTACACCTTCTGCTTTACGTTCTTTGTGATGACGTCTGCGAGTGCGTCCTTGAATGGTTCTGGAAGGTCAAGGCCGTCCAGGCTTGCAGTCTTGTTGAAAAGGCCGTCGATTATGTCGTTGTAATAGACAAACCTCTTTGACAGCTCCTCTTTTATCTTGGCTTCGCTACCTGAGGTTCCTGACACTGAAATGGCCTGCTTGAACAACTCCTCGTCACGCTTTTCCATGTTGGCCTGGTTGAGCTTGTCCTTCTTCTCCTTCGGCCTTACCTTCTTGAGGGAGATGTCCACAGCCTTCTTTTCTGTGTCTATGAAGGTTACCTTTGCGACATCCTTCTGGGACTCCTTGATGAACTCGTGGATGTTCTTTATCCATCCTGATGCAACCTCCCTTATAGGCAGATAGACATCCATGTTGTTGTACTCTGTCAGCTCGCAGTATGCGCCGAATGGCATGACCTTCTTTATCTTTATGAGAACCAGTTCCCCGACCTGCGGCGTGCTTCTTTGTAGTATCATCAGATCAGCGCTTTATCTCAAGCTTCTTTTTGGTTCTTTGGCCCAGTACCCTTTCCGAGGCCTTTTTGCACACGCTGCATGTAAGTATGGCCTTTTGCTTCTTCCCGAGCTTTTTTGGCCTTGCCACAGGCTCTACGCTGCCAACGTATCCTCTGATAGCCCTCTCGTGCCTTCTCCTTCCCACATTCATCCATCTTTCTGGCTTGCTGGAGTATGTAGCTGTTGTGTGCTTCGTGTGCTTGTTGCACGTCTTGCAATAAGTCATTATCTCCTTTTGTATCTTCATGAAATCACTCTAAAGCATCTCTCCAAGTTTGTTTTCAACTATAAACTCAGCCTCAGGCTTGTTCGCTGTTTCTATTATCTGGTTTTTATTGTACGGGCCCACCTTGTTCCCTCCGGGAGACACGAGTTCTGGAGTGTCTTCAGATATCTTTACCTTGTAAAGCCTTGGCTGCTCTGACTCCTCCTCGAGGTCTTTTTTCAGCTTCGAGTACAGCTCTATGTCTTCATCAGGGCTGCGTGGAGGCAACTGTTTTTTATACGCGAGGTATATCAGTATCTTCTGTTTTCTCCTCTCCTTCAGTTTTGTCATCAACAGGCCGAAATTCTCTTCTTGTTTTCTGGCGGCTGTGTTCTCGTACGGATGTCTTTGAATGTACTTTGCAGTTGTCTTATAAAAGTCTTTCGGCAGTTGCTGCAACTCTCCGGATTTCTTCTCTTCTTGCAGAATCGCGAATAAGTTTTCGTAAGAGTAGCTTTCCATGCGCCCGCCTCGACCCTGCAGTTCCACTAATCATAAACCATATACATATATAACACATTATTTATTCTACTTTTTATTATTATTATGGAACAAAGAAAGATAAAAAATAGTGGAAGTGCACTGTCTCGCCCTGATTTTTGTTGTCGGCTGCCAGCCTGGACTGCTTTGCTGCAATCACAGCAAAACTTTTTTAATCCGGCTGCCTGCTACCCAATTGCAAAAAAACATAGCGAGAGGTGGATTTGAACCACCGATCTCCGGGTTATGAGCCCGGCGGGCACTCCATGCTACCCTACCTCGCTTCAACATCAAAAAACAGGTTTGCCAGCCCGTATCTCAGCGGCCTGCTGCCTGTCTATCCTCTTCAGAATGTGTCCTTTCTCGCACTTGAAGCTACTCTGAAATACCTCGTCAAGAGTAAAAAACCTTCCGGTTGCTTCACACTTTTCACATATGAAAAAGTCGCCCACGTTTTCTGGGAGTGCCTCAGATACCACAGCTGTAGACTCCTTGAGCCTTGACATGAGCTTATTGAGCTTTGCCTCGTCTATATACCACTTGAAGGAAAGCCATCCTTTGCTGTTCTTGTTTACAACGTATCTTGCGACCCCATCAGTATTCAGGAGGTTGAGTATTCTCCTCACATCGTTTATCCTCAACTGGAGGTTTTCTGCAACAGCATCGTCGGTCTTCGGGATCGACAGTTCCTTCATTACGCTTACAGTATTTTCCCCAATCTTGGAGTTAACGTACGCAGAGAAGTGCTCATCTGCAGCTACATCCTCTATGACCTTCATGCTCACCACCTTGAGCACACTGTCAGGGGCCTTTACATGCTTCACAGAAGGCTTTTCCTGAGCCTGGCGCACTACAGCCGGAGTGCTATGCTGCATCCTCCTTTCATGGATGCTTTGTTTCTTGTTCGCACTCTTCAGTGCTTTCGGGTGCACCTTTGCCTTTGCTGCCTTGTGCTGATGCCTGCCTGCCGGCTTCTTACGCGACGCATGCTTTAGCCTAACACTCGTTTTTTTAGAAACAACCACAAATGCCACCTAACTGTATTATGAAACTCCTCATATATTAACCTATCTCATTGTGTCGTCTAATGGCGTGTTTTCCGCACCTCCTGCCTGCGAGGCTCCGTCCATTATCTGAAGGTCCACTATCCTGGAACCTCCGGCTACCTTCATCAACCTCACCCCCTTGGCCGCCCTTCCTGTTATCCTTATGGACTTGACAGGGAACGCTATCGCTATCCCATAGGAGTTTATCAGGACAGCCTTGCTGTCGTCTACCTTTGGGAGGAACTCAGTCTTTGCCACTCCTCCAGTCTTGTCACTTACCTTTATGTTTATTGTGCCTCCTCCTCCCCTGCCCTGGAGCCTGTACTTGTTAATGTCGGTGAGCTTTCCATAACCTTTTTCTGTGACTGTAAGGATATGGCCTGTATCGTTGCCTGTTATGACTTTGAGTGCAGAGTCTCCGTCTCTCAGCTTTATCCCGCGCACCCCCATCCCGCTCCTGCCTATGGACCTTATCTCCTTCTCGTCAAATTTTATTATCTTGCCCTTCTTCGTGGCTATTATTATGTACCTGCTGTCAGAGTACGTCGTAAAGTCAACAAGCTCGTCTCCCCCTCTTATGTTGAGCGCGCGGACTCCGCCTGCCCGTGGATGGGAGAACAGGGAAGCCCTGACCTTCTTCAAGAGCCCCTTCTTGGTCAGGAACAGCATGCTCGACCTCTCAAAGTCCTTTATGTTGAATATCCCGATTATCCTCTCGTCTTTGATGTCGAGCAGGTTGACTATCGCCTTGCCTTCCGCATACCTGCTTCCTTCAGGAATTTTGTATATCCTCAGCCAGTATACCCTTCCTTTGTCGGATACGCAGATGACGTAATCCCGGGTGTAACCATTGAGCATCTGCTTCACGTAGTCGCTCTCCTTCAGGTTGATGACAACCACGCCTCTGCCCCCCCTGCCCTGCTCCTTGTACTCCTTGACGTCAAGCCTCTTCACATATCCTGAGTTTGTGAGTATCACAGTAACCTTCTGGTTCACTATCATCTCTTCATCGCTCACGTCTTCAACCTCGCTGCTGCTGATGATCTTTGTCCTTCTTGGCCTGCCGAACTCTTTCTTTACCTCCAGAGTCTCCTTCCTTATTATGCCGTCGACCTTCTCAGGGTCTGCGAGCACACCAGAATAATACCCTATCCTCTCCTCCAGATCCCTCTTCTCATTTGTAAGCGAGTCAAACTCAAGGTGCGTGAGTCTTGACAGCTTCATGTCAAGTATCGCGTTAGCCTGCTTCTCGCTTATGCCATACTTATGCATAAGGCCATCGCGTGCCTCCTTCACCTCCCTGCTCTTCTTTATCAGGGTGACTATCTCGTCAATCTTCTCTAAGATC
>JAJZKF010000034.1 GCA_021804305.1 Microcaldota archaeon
TGGGCTCCTTATCAGACTCACTACCTTATCCAGCTCTATGGGCGTGTATCGAATAAGTTCCGCACTGACATTTACACGCTTTTTTCCAAAATTAATGAATGGCGTATCAACAAGATTGCCGTTGTGGGTGTGGCCACAAATAGTCCATGTGTTGCTATTGGATAACTGTTGCATGCACTTTTTCAGTTCGCTTTTTTATCCCCGGGCCAATCCTCCTCTGCCCCTTTTGGGTTATGGATCAGAAGGAACCTAATCCCTTTATACTCTATTTCTTTCCAATACTCGCCGAACCCCAGTGGATCGTGATTTCCGTTTATGAATATCTTCTTACCGTTCAGCTTAGCTGCCACGCTCTCTGTAAGCCAGGGTTTTGCCCGCTTAGGCGGATCCCTCTCTCGGCCCAGTGCTAGGTCACCTAGGAAGTACACGGTGTCTGAAGGGGACACTGTGTTATTCCAGTTAGAAACTAGTATCTCATTCATTTCCTTGATGTCTGAAAACGGTCTGCCCGTAAAGTCTATTATCGGCTCGTGATAGAAGTGTGTATCAGACATGAACCATGCGGTGGGCATGCGCCTGTGTGCCGGCTTTTTTATCTCCATGCGCTCCATTTCCCTGTATTTGGCAAAACTCAGTCTCTTGTAGTAATCGGAAAGTGCCTCCCTCCTGCTCAGCACCTTATCAAGCAGCATGTCGTATTCGTATGCTATCTTGCCCTTCATTATTATCGGAATCCTTATGACCTCGCTCTCTATGATAGAATGGTTTACCGGACTTACGTCCTCTACCCTCCCATCTATAAAGTCCCCGACTCTCCTGGCTTCTAATGGGTCCATATGGAATGATATAGCCGCATGGAACCAGTATTCGTCCTCTCCGTTCGCGTTGAATTTCGCACCTACAGGATCTTCGTTTACATAGAGCTTTATTGCCCTGTACAGTTCGCGTCTGAATCTTTTGAGTTCTGGACTTGGCTCTATCTTGTAGGAAAATACATACCCGCCTTCTCCCTTCCTTACCTCATAGCCGTTGTAGCTGTAGCGCAACCTTCCGTACTTTACTGCCACTGCCCTTATTATCTCGCACAGGGTGCTGGGCGACATGTTCTTGGGCGTGAAGTTGTATACAAGCGTGAGATGAGGCACCTTGTGTGTCTTCCTCAGGTGCAGGCCGCGTTTAAGCTGCCATGCCTTTCTCTTGAGGCGCATCTTCTCTATTATGGGTCTTATCTCTATTATCATCGGTGTCTTAATGGAAGTGTTTATTAAAATACGTTGCGCAATGCTTAATGATATCTTGAAATCAGCAAACAGGATCAAAGTGGCAGCGGTAATAGTGCTATTCATTGTGCTCGTTGCGCTTTCCCTAATCACCGCTACAAGCTATCACAATGCTCCTGAAAGCGGAGTCATAGCACTCGTCGCCACCATAAGCGCCTTGTTCGGCATTATTTTCGCGCTTGCCAGGAAACCGCTGATAGCCAGCATCATCTTCCTTTTAGGATTCATACTGATAGTACTTGCAGTTTAGGTGTCAGCTTACATGAAACGAAGACGCTCCGGGAAGCTTAGGCGCAGAAGCCATCGCAGCTACAGCAGAAGCAGGGAGGAACTCAATGCATCGAGGGAAAAGCTCGGATTCGCGCACCAGGAATCCCGGATGAATCAGGCGCATAACCAGGTATGTGGAAGAAACGCGTGCCAGAATACTGCAGCTGTTACGTGCGAATTCTGCAAGAGGCAATTCTGCAGGGAACACTCTACCCAGATCCTCGTAGAGTCACACGCAGAGGTTACTAATCTCACTAACAAAGACTACAGGGATGATCCTGAATTATACAACAAGCGCATAAACGACTGGAATAGGCGGGATGGACATCCATGCTCGTCTTACACGGGTTGGTGGCTGGCAGAGCATTCAAAAAAGATGGAGGCAGGGCCAAGTTACAAAAGCACATATAGTAGGTCGTCTCCAACTTATTCCGCCGGATATACTTCTAATACAGGGCATGTAGATTATGCGGAAGCCCCGAGACCTCAGGCAAGACCAGATATCCGAGACCCCAGGCAGGAAGGACATCCTAGCCTAATAAAGACCTCGACAATCCTGGTGGCCATAGCTGTTGTTATATTCATATTCTTCGTTGTTTTCTACGAACCGTCCCAAGCTACAGGCACAGGCACGACAAACTCTCCCTACAACGCGAATCGGGGTTGGCAGGGGGCAGGCTATTACTCGCTCAATGGGAAGGATTTCTATGCTGGAAGCATAAGCCAGTTGAACAACACGCTCAGCACATCCACGACTTTGCCACCGCAGTTCCTTAATGGCACATCAATAGCGATAAACACTACTGCTAATTTAACTAATACTACAACAGCCACAACAAGTACAAGCACCACTGTACAGCCTACATTAAGTGGCCAGGGTGTTCTTTATTCCTGTGTTTCGAATGTTAACAGCGACCTTGCCATAGCGCAAGACAGGCTTCCGTCCGGTACATCTATAAGCATAGTTAACCAAACAGTCTTCTATTACAATATAACCAACGCACGTTCCATAAGCAATGTCAATAGCTGGATACACTTATGGAACAGCGGATATTCATTTGCCGGTGATATCGGTTGCGGAGGCGATCCAGAATTCTACGCGTGTGAAGATGCAGCATCTATTTCTGGTGAACTCAACGTCAGTACTGGAAATATATCCTCAGGAAGCGTGATAGGTGCGGGAGTGGCTGTCAGGTTCGATTTTCCACCACAGGCTCAGTCTAATGGCTTTACAGAGGTATCTCCTATACTCTGCAACGCTGAGGGTCAAGTCATGGCTTACTCGGACAACTACCTCAGGACCAAAAACTTCTACTCCTAAAGTCATGCATTCAATGACACGTAATTGTTTCCAACCTCTGCTCTGACTGCATCGGAGACTTTTTCGCTTGGTGTCACGAATATGGGTTTAGTATTGAATTCTCTTGCCCTATTTATTGCCTTTTCTAGTTCTTCTTTTATCGCATTTGTCTGGCACTCATATGCTATAATTCTCTCGAAGTCCCAGACCGCCTTTCCCCTTGCCCTTATTTCTCCAATATCGAAACTGTCCTTGTCTGATGTAGTAAATGCGAAGTTCCCGTTATCCTGCACCATCCTTATAGTCTTCCTCATCAGCTCCTTGTGCTCCTCGCTCCCTGCGTATATCCCTTGCCGGGCTATTATTCTTTCCGAATTTATCACATCGAGTCCTTTCTCTGTCAGCTTCGCATCCTGACTTACGTATCCTGCGCCTGCGGCTCTTGCAAGGATAGACGGCTTGCTCTTCCCTCCGTAGAGCGTTGATAAGCTTGTCAGCCAGCCCTTCTCCCTGAGCATCGCGTAAGCATCGGTAAGGCTCTTAGTCCTGTCTATGCATATCATGAACCTATACACTGCAACTGAAGGTATGTCGGTGCCTTCGAATATGCCTGACTTCCCTGTTTCCCTGACCCCGGAAGCCTTCCTGTCGTTCTGCTCTATCGGCATCTCAGGCTCAAGTATGGTCTCGGGCACGTATGCCCGGGATCCTGCGGTAATTGTGCGGACTTCCCCATCTGTGAGGGGTGCGACCTTGACATAGTCACTCCACCATCTGCCACTTTGCGTCATTCCTCTGTCAAAGAGCAACATCTCTCCCTGTCCTGCGGATCTGAGGTATGCAGAGTCGTATTCCCCAAGGTTCAGGACATTCTGCCCGAAGTACCTATACTCCCGCTGCTGGTGGAGCATGACAAGGGAGCAGGAGTTGATGAAGACCTTGGGCACGTCCTCTATCTGCTGCGTGGAGATAATGAGGCCGAATCCATACTTCCTTCCCAGCCTTACGACCTTCTCAAGGGATGACTCCCTATGCGCATCGAAATCGCGTTCCCTCCTGAAGAACTGCCAGGCCTCGTCCATTACAACCATTAACCTGAGCTGTTTGTTGAGCTCAGGCCTCTTGTCAAAGAGTTCTGCAAGCCGCTGCATTAGTGCATATACTACCAAAGACTTCTCCGATTCGTTAAGCCCTGCAAGGCTGATCAGGTTGTTTCTGGAGAAGATGCCGTTCCAGAACTCCTCAGGCTCATAGCCAATTACCCTCTGGATGGCCCTGAGCCTCTGGTTAAGGACGTTGGCCTTTCCTGCGTCTCTGGAGCAGAGCGAACTCCAGAGGTCGAAGAGTGAGGGTTCCTTCCCTTCCATGTAGAAGCGGAGAAGGGCGCTCTTCACCTTCGTGGCCTGGAGGGCTGTCAGGCGTGCAGATACCGTGAGACTCTCCACGGCCAGGCTCGCCCGCGACTCCTTTGAGAGGCCGTTCAGCATAAAGAGGTTCACCTTGAAGTTGAGGGGAACTTTCCATACGGTTGCCCCGACGTCCTTTGCCCACTCCTCATTTTCGCCGTTCCAGTCGATCATCAGGAAGTTGAGGCCGTTTACAAGTGACGTGCGTGCCACAAAAGAGAGCATAGTTACTGTCTTGCCTGAGGATGTGCTTCCGTTTATCAGTACGTGATGGTTGGGCTGATGAAGGTAGTCGATGTAGTATGCCTGTTCTGCTCCCACCTCAACGGCTGCCGTATGACCGTCCCCCGTGGTGGATTCGGTGGCATGGGGGTAGGCCTTGCCTATAAGGATACTTCCCTTGGGTCTCGGTACTATGCCCAGAATACCCTTTACCTTTGCCCAGAACCTCCAGTACAGGAACGCAATAGTGCATAGAAATGCTGCCAGGAAGAGCCACACACTTCCAAAGATATAGTAAAAGACGATACCTTCAATCACAAACAGTACAAACGCGGCGGCGGCCAGCTTCAGCAGGTGCCAGAACACCCTGACAGTCTTCCAAATGCGCCCGAGAAGGCCCTCAGCGCCGCTTATCGCGTTCCTCAGCTTCACAACTGCATCATCCACGGACGGTTGACTTATTCGAATGGCATTATTCATGGTAAAACCTCTAATTTGGAACTGCAGGAGGGGCAGGCTCGCCCTGCCCCTGTTCCCGCCTCTCTTCCTCCTCTATCAGCTTCTTCAGCTTCAGCACGTACGCCTTGACAAGCCTGTCCTGGATCGAATCTACGTTCTCCAAGGCCCATTCAAGCGCGTCAAGGCGCTCTCCGATCACTTTCTCGCGGTCCTGAGGTTGAGCATCTTGCATATCTCTCCACCCGTGACCATGAACTCCGTGTCCTCAGGGACCTTCGAGACGTACCTCTCCATGAACTCCTGAGATCTTTCCAAGGCAACTGCCTCTCCAAAGAGCTCGTAGAGTATCGAGTATGCCGTGCATGTAGGCCCGGTACCAATGTAGCCCCACGTGAAGGTGTCATTGTCCCTCAGGTATTCGTTGACCAGGTACCAATTCCTGAGTCTCTTCATAGAGATGCTGCCATTCTTACCCTTCCTCTGCACAACCATGCCCTTGTTCCACTTAGTTCCCACTATCAAAGCGTCTCCAACGTTACTCATTCAACCACCCAAAGGCTTCTGCCTCTCGGAGTCCATTTGCCTCTTCAGGACGTACCTGATGAAGCTCCCCATCTTGTATCCGTCCTTTACCTTTGCGTCGAGCCACGAGCGCAGCTCTGCGTCCATGTATATTATGACCTGTTTCCCAAATTTTTCCATGACCACACAACGGAGGAAGAGAAGCAGAACGCACGTGGCACAGCCTTCTGCCTGCAAATGCAATCAAATGATGATGAAAGATGATAAACCTAATGAACTGGAGCCAAACGTGTCTGCAACCTTACCCTCCATATATTATATGCCGATGGTCACCTAATGACTGTATATGCGTTAAGACTGCTGATGTTATTGTCAGATATCCAACCATACTTACTATAATGCCAGCATGTCCTTAAGTATGGTCTTTATCTTACCTACCTGCTGATCATCCAAAGTTCCTATTTCATTCCCTATTATCCTTGCATTAGCTATTGCCCTCAGCTGGAACACCAACGCCACGCTGTCCGTCGTCAGGCTCGTCGTGGCAGTCCTGTTTATCAGGCTCGTATAAGGCAGGCTAAGACGATCGAGGTTGCTGGTCAGTGGAATTGTCAGGCACATGTTAATATCGTGAAAGAGCCTGAATACTATCGCAGGCCTGGAGTAACTCTGCTCGTGCCCGGTGCCCTTACCGAAGTCAACGTTGTATATACTGTATTCTTTCACAATCTCACTACTCTAGGGTTCGCAGGCTCTCACTGCTTATCCTGTCCCAGTCTTCCATCTCCTTCCCCACCGAGGCTTGATTGG
>JAJZKF010000035.1 GCA_021804305.1 Microcaldota archaeon
TATTATTATGTCATCTATGCTTGTAACTACGTCACCTGTGAGGGAGTCGATCTCCTTTATGCTGCCTATGGTCTCCCCGTCCAACTCCATCCTTATTATGTTGCTCTCGTATGCAGGTATGACATCTATGGTATCTCCGCGAACCCTGAACTTTCCAGGCTCAAGGTTCTGGTCATTGCGCTGGTACTGTATCTCGACAAGTGAGGATAGCAGGGCCTTCCTTGACATGCCCGCATTCTTTCTCAGGTGCACGGACATCTTCATGAAATCGTCCGGATTCCCTATGCCATATATGCAGCTGATGCTGGCGACAACTATGGTGTCCTTCCGGCTCAGGAGGCTGGAAACCGCATGAAGCCTCATCTTCTCTATCTGCTCATTGACCGCCGAGTCCTTCTCTATGTAGGTGTCTGTGGTTGGAATGTAGGACTCAGGTTGATAGTAGTCATAATATGAGACAAAGTACTCGACCCGGTTTTCAGGGAAGAATTCGCTTAATTCGGTATAGAGTTGGGCTGCAAGAGTCTTGTTGTGGGCTATTATCAGGGTCGGCTTTTGCAGCTTTTGTATAACGTTTGCCATGACGAACGTTTTGCCGCTTCCGGTTATGCCTAGAAGGGTCTCCTTCTTGAACTGCGAGAAGCCCGATACGATCTCGCTTATCGCCTGCTCCTGCCCTGGCGAGGTCTTATAGCTGGATTTAAGCGCAAATTTCATTGACCATCATCGTTTTTCTCTATCTGCCTTTCAAAGCTTTTATATCCCTACTCAACCTTCGCATAGCGCCTACCAATGCAGCGCGCAGTGGAATGCGACTTGGACATTGCAGGATTCCGGACAGATTTAAAGGTGTTAAATGGTATTTTTGATTTGCAATCAAAACTGCTTAAAGTAGTTCATCTTTGGGAATCGCTACAAAAACAATATATAAATACTTATCCAATGTAAGTCATAAAAACTGGTCGCTGATCAAATGCCAAATAAGAAATCTTCAAGGGGAAAATCATCGAGTAAGCTCGCCGCCTTTAATAGAACACAGGAGATATATAAACTTTTAGAGAAGGGAATTATCGAGAGCGAAGCGCTTCTTAGCACCGCAGCGGACAGGCCAACCGATGATGCGCATGTGCTGGACCTGCTTGAAAGCGCAAATGCCCCGAGCCCACAGTATCATTCTGGATCCACTAGGAAGTCCAGGCAGGCAAAGGGGCGCAGGTCTGCAAAACCTTCAAATAGCTCCAAAAAGAAGGCGACTGCGGCCAAAAAGAGAAGAAGATAATCCGGCTAGTCCTCCTTTGTAGCTTTGCCTATAGAGAGCCTTACACCACCCTGACCTCGGGTTATGGTTATGTCGAGGTTCTCGCTTCCGAACATGCGCCTTAGTTCGTCGTAGGTATATGACCCTATCGAAGTCTTGTCCTTTCCCTTTAGGATCTCGCTCCTCTTCGCCTTTAGGTAGTCCTTCTCTATCGGGGTGTATGACAAGTCCAGCTTAGGGGCTTCTGCACCATATATGTCATCTATTCCAAGCTCGATGGGCTTGTAGCCCTCGCTTTGGTATATGAATGGGAGCACTGCTGCGAACTCTGACCGCGTATCAGGTATCATCCGCTCAATCTTGTCCTGGTTGCCGCCTATGACGAAATCATCGCTGTTAAGGAATCCGACAAACACATCCGAGCCGCGCTCCTTGACCTTGTCCTGCAGCAGCTGTGAGACGAGCCTGAGTATAGTTATCCCCGAATCGGTTCCGAATCTCTGGGCGAATTCTGCTATCCCTTCAACGCGCATCCTCCCAAGCTCATAGTTGCTGTCGTTGCTCTTTACCGCTTTCTCAACCGCATCGGATATCTTAGCCTCGTTTGGAAGGTCTACAAGCGGGTCGAACTTCTTTCCCTTCTTCTTGAGGAAGATCGTTACAAGACTCCTGAGTTCGACTGGGTCAAATGGCTTCTTTATGTAGTAGTCTGCACCGTACTTTATTCCCTTGAACCTGTTGGACGTCGGATCCATTGCGCTTACTATTATTACTATCGTGTCGCTAAGGCTTGGCGACTTCTTTATTGTCTGGCATATCTCAAGGCCGTCGAGCCCAGGAAGCATCAGATCGAGGATGACCAGGTCCGGCTTCTCGTACTTTATCTTCTCGAGTGCCTCCTTTCCATCATACATTTGTGTTATCTCAAAGCCGCTGCCCACGCTTAGAGACATTAGCTTGTTGATGTTCTTGTCATCCTCTACTATCACTATCCGCCTAAGAACGTTCTCATTCTGCAGAACGTAATATGTGAGTATGCCTCCGCTGCTCCTTGATGCAATCGTGTTGGCGTCCTCAAGCTCCTTGAGGCTCTTCTTTAGCACATCCTCTGTGGTATTGAGCGAGGACGCAAAGCTCCTTAGCTCGCTATAGGTAACTTCCTGCCGGTCATTTATCATTGCTACTATGTCAGGTTTTATGTCCGAACTTAGAGAGTCCATCCGATCGCCAATTCTAATAGCCAACAAAGGAATAAATAAGTTCTTTATCTTGCTGCTCCTCCATGTTCGCAAAATATAAAAGCTATGTACATCTTAATATGCAGTGTTTAGGTGTATTTGTGCAGTTGGGAATAAAGGGCATTGGAGTAATAGTACTAATAATATTGGCAGTTGGAGCTTACCTTGCCCTTGGACAAGGCCCATCGACGCTGTCTAGCAAGACCACGGTTTCGCTTCCACGGAACGGGAGCTACAACTTCTATCTTTATGGAAGCCAGAATGTCTCGTCAATGCTTGTACAATCACTATCGCCATCAAACGTCACCATATATCTTGGCAAAAGGCCGTTGCTGCTAAACAACATAGTGGTGCTGCATCTTTCGCCGGGGGAGGCAAACAACGTCAGCCTTAAGAGTTCGCAGACCGCCGACCTTAACGTCATGCTTGAATCTGCCACATCTTCATCTGCGACTGTTGTCCTTACATATGTTCCTGCAGGTTTTGGAGTGGGGGTCACGCCAGGCTTGAAGTACATAAGCCTGACCGGATCACAGCCACTGCAGGCGGCAACGACAACTGCGGCGCAGGCAACCACCACGGTTGCCGCGGTCCAGACGACGACAAAACCAACCACGACAGTGCAGGCCAATAATAGCCTCTCGGCTCTCGAAGAAGTGAATTCATCTAACCTTGGCCAGATGGTAAGCGGATACAATCTCCTCTTCCAGAAGGATTTCAAGGCCTGCACGCAAAGCACATATGACACCGAATTTGCGACGCAGTATGGAATGGTGCCCACAGGGAGCATGAGCTTCTATAACGCGACGCTTCAGGTGCCGCAGAGGATGTCAAGCGGTGTAAAACCAATAGGAGGAAGCATATTCAATGTAACTTATGATGAGGTTACTGGATCTGGCAACAGGAAGTTCGGGACTGTGAGCTACAACCTAACTGGACAATTCATAGTTACTTCGGTCTTTACTGGTGACTTTGGAAGAAGCTACAGCGCTGTCCTTGAGAATTATACCGTACTAAACAAGTCAACTGATAATTGCGCAACATTTGGAGTGTAAAAGGATTAGGATTGATGCTCCGCCCTGTTGTACTTTAGCGTCTTCTTTGGTATCTTTGCCTTTATTGGCAAAGTGAACCTGAATGTGGTTCCTTTGCCGACGTCGGAGTCCAACACCTTTATCATCCCATGATGGAGATGGACTATCTCGCTCACTATAGACAGGCCCAGGCCGGTCCCTGATCCTTCCTGCTTGACCATGCCCCTCTTAAGTTGGTAGAATTTCTTGAATATCTTTGGTATGTCGGACTTGCCAATCCCTATGCCCGTGTCTGAGACGTCTATGCAGACCGTGCCCTTCTTCCTTGTGACTTTGATCTTTATGTAGCCCTTCTCAGTGAATTTCAGCGCGTTGCCTATGAGATTTGAGAATATCTGTATCACCCTGTTCGGATCCGCAGTTATTTCTGGAACATCGTAATCGACTTCCCATACGAACTCGAGTCCTTTATTCTCGCAGGCTTCCTGAAGCGACTTGATGCTTGGATTGTTTAATATGTCCCTGAAGTTGACAGGCTGCACATCGAGCTTGACTATACCTGACTGCAGCTTTGCAACATCGAGTATCTGCTTTACCAGTTGCAGGAACCGGTCTGACTCATCATATATTATCTGGAGATACTCTTTTTGCTCTTTTGACAGGTTGCCTGCGTTGTCCGTAAGCAGAATTTTTGAGAAGCCCATTATGTTTGTTATTGGGGTCTTAAGGTCGTGGGAGATATTGTATATGAACTGGGATTTGAGGTCGCTCTCTGCTTTTTGCTTCTTTGCATCGTCCTCGGCCAGGTCTTTGGCGTCCTCAAGCTCCTGGAACTTGCGTTTTGTAAGCAGTTCCCTGCACATTATCAGGAACCTTGAAATGTTCCCATTCTGGTCGATTATCGCTTTAACGGTCTGATCGCATGGAACCTCTGTGCGGTCTTTCATATCGAGCATGCTGACATAAACATCTTTTATGTAACCATTACTCCTAGCAACTGAAAAAGACGTTGCCAGCTTCTTCTGGCTCTCCTCGTCTGCGCAGAGTGAGTATACCTGCGTGCCGACAAATCCATTGCCCATGTTGAAGAGCGTCTCTGCTGCGCGGTTGTATGACAGTATGTATCCAGAGGAATCGACCTCTATCATGGGATCGTTGGAGAGCCTGACCACGTCCTGAAGCAGACTGTCTGCGAATTTTGATATGCGTTCATAGTCCTTTGAGACTATGCAGTATAGGTCGTCTTTGCTCTTGTAAGCTGCCAGGTTTGCATAAAACTCTATCTCATTGCCGAAGTTGAGTTTTATCGGCGATGACATCCTACCTGAGCCAAGCTTTCTGAGCGAGTCGGGAATATTTGACGGAGATATGATAAAATCGGTGAACCTCTTTCCAACCAGCATGTCTCCCTGTATCCCAAAGATGTCGCCAGATGCGCCACTGACCCAGGAGATGATTAAGTCCTTGTCAAGGGACATGAACACGCTTTCACTGCTTTTGTCCAGAAGCTTTGCGCGCTCCTCAGCTTCGCGGGATTCGCTGACTTCATTTATCATCAGGTGCGTTAGGCCCTCGTTTATCTTGCTTGGTGATATCTCGAATAGCTTGCCCTGGTATAATCTTCCTGAAGATTCAATGAGCATGCCTCTCCTGAGCCGGTCCATTGAGGCATTGTCCAGATCGAATATGTCGGTTATATTGGTACCGGTAAGCTCCTTTTGGCTCCTGTTGAAGTAATTGAGCGCGGATTTGTTGGCGCGCACTATGGTACCTTCAAAGCTTACAAGCATCTGCGGGAGCATGTTGTTGAAGGATGCATCGAAGTACTTGGCTACGCTAAGACTCTTGTCCCTCTCGAACTTTGAACCGGACTCGCTGCTTACGATGCTCGATGCCACTGAAAAGAGGATATTGTACTCCGGGCCGAATCCTTCCTCATCGGTAGACAAGAACGTTATCGTGCCAAAAGACCTCCCATCCTTGGATATTGGAAGGATGGCGCAGCACTTGTACCCGCGGTTCGCGTAGCTTATAAGCTCCGTGGCGGAATAGCCGCTAAGTCCATTTTCTATGTAGGGCTTTCCGGTGTTTAGTGCAGTCTCCTCTATCGGATTGAACTGCCTACTGGGGGAGGGCTCGTTTATTATTACCTCTGCTATGCCCAACTTTGCCTTTGCATATTCTGCGAACTTGAGAATTAGTTCGTGGTATCCCTGCGATTCGCGGCTAAGCTGAAGAATGTCGATGCTAAGCCTGTCTGCCGGAATTGGGGGTCGCATCCCGATCGCATAATAATTAATCCGGCAAACGTTATAAAGTTAGTGCAACGAATTATCTATTGTTTTCAATGATACAGAAGCTGTTTGACGGA
>JAJZKF010000036.1 GCA_021804305.1 Microcaldota archaeon
CGTGGCCCAGGCTGCTTCCTGCCTTTAGGGCAAACGTTGGGGTGCTGAAGAAGAAGATGCTGTTGTAAGGGCTGGATGCGGTAAAGTTCGAGTATGGGATCAGGGCAGAGTATTCCTGCACCGTGTTCTGTATGGCCTGGCCGCTGCAGGATACGGATCTTGAGAAATTCTTTCCTACATAGATCACCGTATCGCCGTTGCCGAGCAGGGTCATTATTGATATGTTCTCATAGTTTGTGCACTTCTCAGCATATGTGGAATTGGGCAGGAGGATGTCTGGTATGAGACCTGATGGGATTATGACTGTCGAATTATGAGGTATTGTTGAGAGCTTGTTTATGTCAACATAGCTCAGGCTCGAGCTTCCGAGGTATAGGCCGTAGCTGTGCATGGATGCATTGAGCGCTACGAATAGGCTAGAGCCTATGAAGCATTGCACGCAGTAACCCTCAAGATTTACCAGGTATACCGGCTCTGATGGATTTGACGGATATATGGAGACGGTAAGGTTTGACGAGGATGAATTTGACTGGAAGTAGCCAACCTTCGCATAACCCACAAGGTAGTTTGAGTTGTTGTATGTGAGCATTCCGTATTGGGATATTGATAGGCTGCCGGATATCGGCCCGGTAGGAGTGGCGTTTACTGTAGGAAGGGATCTAATCTGGCCCTGGACATACAGGACAATTCCGCCGACTATCAGGAGTAAGACTATTGCAACGATTATTATGATATTTACAACAGACCCGCTGCCCGAGAATGCGGATTTCTTTATCGGTTTTATCCCAGAGTCGCTGCGCCCTGCAGACCCCGTAAAATCTCTTCCATCAGCCATCAAACTTCACTTAGTTGGAATCGACCGGCTTCTCCTTAAGCAGATACTTCTTTATTAGGGAGTCAACGAACCTTGAGAACTTGTTGGACTCATCCTTGAGCGGCTTTTTTATTGTGCAGACCTTTACGTTGCTCACGGTGCGGTTTATGTTTACATAGTACACTGCCATTCCAATCACTTAGCTCTTCAACTCGATATAACCCAGCGAGACCATCTTGTCCAGTATCTGCTCCACCCGGGTTGGTGAGAGGTTGTGGTCCTTTGAGAATGCAATAACGTCTATTGAACTATTATGAACTGTGATCCATTCCTCCACAAGCGCCATGAGCGACTCGTCGCTGTATTTTTGGAGGGCCCCTAGCTGCTCCTTGACCACCTTATTCTCTTCTGATAGTTGCGCCGATTGAAGGGTGAGGTTCCGATTGGACGCTGATATCTCTATGTTTATCCTCTTCTGCTCCCTGTAATCTGTAAGGAGTGAGTCGTACTTGTTGTAAAGGGAGGTGTAGGTCTGCGATAGACCCGATACAAGGCCTTCGAGTATCGAATCTACATACTGTATGAACTTGGCCTGATTTATGGTATACTTGTCCGAGACCATTGACAGGACGGAGGACATCTCCTTTAGGACCTCGGCCCTCCTGAGGTTGAGACTGGTGTCGGGTATAAGAGAATAGGTTAGCGTTAGGCTGTCTGCCCTCAGTTTTATGACGTGAAATAGATACGGCTTCTTGCTTATGTTCCTGCTCTCCACCTTTGCGAGAGTGAGCTCTGTTGGCTCGAACTGCACAGAATAGAATGGCAGCTTGCCCAGAGTGTCGCGGATGTCATCAAGCGAGCCGTTTAGCTTTGCATCTATTGTGAATTCCTCGACTTTAGGCTGGAGTGCGCTCTGGTCGTTTTGAGGCTGGGCGTCTGGCAACTGAACCACCATAACATATTGATATTAGGCATATTTATTGTTTATGCTTAATTTTGGCCGGTTTTTTCTGGTCCATGACTAGTCCGGGGGTGTAATTGACCAGTGATATCAGGTAAAGCGCTGCGATAACCAGTGCGGAAAGGGCGATTGTATTGATGTTTATTGAGATTATTAGGCCCAGTATGGCGAATATGAATCCGAGGGCCAAGTAAAGGTTCTTTCTCGATGTGAAGCGATCTCTCTTCTTCTTGTATGCCTCCATGTCATCGCCGCACACAACAAGGCTGTTGCCCTGCAGGCTGTGCGTCACATTGCCCTTGAACCATCTTAAGAACTGGAGCACGCGGTCATCCTTGATCGCGATCCCGGTCTTCCTCTTTCCACACATTATGCAATAAGTCGGCATTCATTCAACCTTTAGCTCGACGAGCTTACCGAAGGTGTTCTTTATCTTCTCCTCCTCAAGCACGTCGAATATGTTTGATATTGTAACATCATCTATGCCAGCGCGCCTGAAGAGGTTGACTATGTTATTGTGCTTGAGCCCGGCATTCTGGAGCATTCCCGTGAACATTATTATGTTGACGTGCCTGTGCATGCGGTCTAGCTGCGCTAGTATTGAATCGGTATTCTTGTCGCTGACCTTGAAGCTGGATAGAATCCTCTTGAGCTCTATCTTGCTTATAGTAAAAGTTCCTCCCACATCATTCACCATAGCTAAATGCACGGGTTATTAGCTGATCCGATATGCCGCTGCCCCTTAGGAAGGATACGATAAGCTCCCTTTGCAGTTTCTGGCCGAGCATTATCCTGACGAATTCCTTAAGGTCGACGAGCCTGTTCTTTGAATCGAGCTCGTTCATTATGCCGTCTATCGCATCGGTGTTTACCTCGCTCTCTATCAGCTTGGACCTAAGGAACGGCTTCTCGAAGGAGTACTCCTTCTGTATCGACAGGTCCCTGAGCTCGGTCTCTGTGAGCAGGTCGGCTAGAGTTATAGTGTAGACGTCAAGAGGAACCTCTCCGACCACCCTGTTTATTATGAATGTTGATGGGAATTGCTGCGAAGTCTGGAAGGACAGGTCTATGGCAGCCTGCCCGACGCCGAGTTTTCCTATCTCGCCCCTTATGAACTGCGAGAAATTAAGGGATCCCTGTATATAGTCCATGAACTTCTGGAATTTTATCTTCAATATTACGTTCGTGCCGACGTTGGAGAATATGGCCTCGTTTATGTCCGTAGGATTCTGGGACGCAACTATTAGTCCGAACTGGTACTTTCTTCCTTCCCTTATTATTGTTATGGCATCGCTGCGCTCATCGCTTGCGACCTTCCATGCCTCGTCGAGCACTATTATGGCCTTTAGGCCCTTGGCCGCGCTCCAACCCTCGAGCCTCATCTTCTCCTTGAGCGTCTGCAGGATGAAGAGCGCTGCAAGAGCCCTGAACTTCTCGTCTGGCAGGCCTGAAAGGTCTATGGCGACCAGCCCGGAGCGTATTATCTTGTCGAGGTCTATTGTGCTCTTCTGGGCAAAGTAGTCCTCGCCCTCACGTGAGAACTGTCTGAGCCTGTATATCGCATTCTCGAGCTCTGCTGGGTACTGATAAGTGCCCTCCTGCAGCTTCTCCTCCAGAAGGCTAACGACATCCTTGAGCGTGGGGGCATCCCTATCTCCTACAGGAACGCTTGCCATTATGAACCCGGCGTTGAGATACGACTGCTCGATGGCCTCCGAGGTGAGCCTCTTCTGCTCCGGGAAGTTTGATATGTCCGTCAATATGTCAAGGGAGTTCATTATCTGCTTGACCCTGTCTATCGGCTTTGCTCCGGCAAGGTCCATCAGGTTGAGGTAGTCTCCCTTCCCAAAGGAGACAATCGTGCCTCCGCTCTGCTTCACCCATCCCTTGTACTCTCCGGCCGCAGATAACGAAATTCTCAAAAGGCCAAAGAAGCATGCAAATCCCAAAAAACCCCCTGCCACTGGCCAGGAAGAGGAAACTGGAAAACAAGCAGAAACTCTAGAAACCGGGTCTGACGAGGAAGAAGACGAGTAAGTCATTTTCAAGCTATCAAATAACACAACTACCTCCTTGATAAGCTATTAAATAGTTTAATACTAATATCTAGGCAGTGGTATGATTGAATAGTCAAAGCCAGATGCTCGTTTTCGCCATAGCAGTAGGCGTAGGGATAGTCTGCGTCGTGATAATGAGCTTCATACCTGTCGGTCTCGCGCCGCTTGCCCTAATAATTGCCATTCTTGCTCTCCTTTCCGGTATAATCGCATTTGCCACAAAGGACTATCTATTCCTCTTCGAGCCTATAACAAAAATGAAGCACATGAACATAGTTGTCGATGAGAACGAGCCCTATTACATGACCCCGAGCGGCAATGCGATAGTTGTGAGACGCAACAACGATATTTTCGCCACATCCTTCGTGAAGATCCCAATATACAGCACGGCTACCGAGATGGACGATGACCAGAAGTACAATTTTGCGATGCTATTTGCGAGGCTTGTGAGCATAAGCAAGACGCCGATGAGGCTCTCCTCACAGCTGCACTCTATAAACAAGGACGACTACATCGCAAGGGTTAATGCAAAGCTAAGCGAGTCGGAGGGAAGATACAATACGCTTCAGGGAGACAAGAATGCAGACCCCAAGGCCCTTGACAGGGTGAAGGGAGAGGTGACAATGTGGCGCAACCTTCTTGACAACGTGTCCAGGAGCAACTCTCAGCAGCTTGAGGTATACGCCAGCATATCCGCGGCAGGAAATTCGGAGGATGAGGCAGTGAATCTGGTCACCATAAAGGCCGAGGAGATCGCAGCAGGAATAAGCACAACCCTCGGAGTCGCCGCATCAATGATAACCGGAAACGAGATCCTGATATTCATAGAGCCTGATCGGATGATACCGCCAGCAACCATATCCGAGGTAATGAAGTACAAGACTGCTCCGGCGGCGTGATTAAATGGACGAGACGACTATAGTTTACCTTGCGGCATCGATTCTTGTTGCAATCCTAGTGTTCACCGCGTCTTCAAGGTTTGGGATCTTCGGAATACTGATGGACGTGCTCGCCGGCCTTACCGTTATACTTATACTTCTTCTAGCATTCGCAGACTTCCTGCTCGTGCCGGTTATAACGCGCCTTCTTGGAATAACCATAACACCAGCAAAGAACTTCACTATAACAAGCAGCCAGGATTCGGTTATAAAGTATTCAAACGGCATATATTATGCAACAGGATACCTTACCGCCAACGTATACAACTACATATTCACCGCGGAGCGTACGGTTGATGACCGTTCCGAGCTGGTCGCTGCAGCAGAGAAATGGGAGAAGGCCATAATGAACCTCAAGTTCCCGTTCAAGTTCAACCTAATAGCCGCATCGGAGGACATACAGAAGTACCGTGACGAATTGGAGACCAAGAGGGGGCTTCTCGAATTCCAGTATTCGAAGGAGATGCAGTCTACAAATCCCAACCCGATGGGCCTTGAGAACATGCAAAGGGAGATAAACGTTATACAGACAAGGATAGACAAGATAGGGGAGGGGGAGAAGCCGGTAAACAGCATAATGTATCTGGAGTCGACCGCCGTAGGAGTAAGCCTAAAGGACGCGCAGGACGCCCTTACAAACCAGCTCAGCGAGCTCCAGACAGTCTTCAATGTATTCGACCTGAGCCTGATCAGGGTGACGGGCCGGGAGGTATACTCACTCTTCAACTTCAATTACATCATACCTGATGAGAAGGAGATGTTCACAATCTTCAATACGCAAAACTGATCGCATGAGCCTAATAAAAATACAAAAGATAATGGGAAACGAGCTCGCAAAGAGGACCTTCATAACAAGGCCTCCAGAGCCTCCATACGAGCTCTTGCTAAACGACCCCACAGATTCAATATTCATAGGCATAACCCGCAGATTCGGAGTGCCATTATGAACCCGGCGTTGAGATACGACTGCTCGATGGCCTCCGAGGTGAGCCTCTTCTGCTCCGGGAAGTTTGATATGTCCGTCAATATGTCAAGGGAGTTCATTAT
>JAJZKF010000037.1 GCA_021804305.1 Microcaldota archaeon
CGTAAAGCAGCCTTCCTACCGTCGTTGACTTTCCATGGTCTACGTGTCCTATGAAAATCAAATTCATGTGTGGTTTTTCCGACATTTTTTCACCTTGTTGAG
Source organism: Microcaldota archaeon (assembly GCA_021804305.1). Next base: position 103 of record JAJZKF010000037.1, read on the forward strand.
CAAAAATTCCGCTAATCAGTGCATGTAAGCACAACTAGCGATTGTTGTTTTGAAGAGAAAGAATATATACCTTGCACCTTCAAATCTCAGTAAGTTGATGTAGTAGCATATATTTATATTTTGCGGTATGCGCAGCGTTACTCTCTTAGTCCATCTTGCACTGTGGGTGAGTCGAAGATTGGGCCCAAGTTACTTTCTTAGATGAATAATCTGACCCTATTTCTAATAGAGATAAGTAATATACAAACTGCTAGAACTACCCAGAATAGGTATAGATTGTCGAATATGTCCGCTACTATTGTACTTAGAAAAAATATACCAATGAACATCAAAACCAGATGAAAGGCTTTACTCCGACTCTTTTGTACCTGCTGTTGGTACTCTTTTTCAGTCTTAACACCTGCTTTCTTTAGAGTTTCATTTTTAACTCTCTTGGCTTCTTTAGGATGTCTGTTGTAATAATATTTTTTAACGAAGGAATCGAGAAATATAAAAAGAGCAAAGCCCACTACGCCTCCCGCTAACCAACCAGTAAATAATGCTATCAGAATCCAGATGCTCCCGAGTATTAGCAATCGATATTGCCAGAGCTTCATTAACATCCCATTAGCTTATTGCTCCTAAAGTCTTTTATCTGCTCTTAAAGCGGGTTGATGAGCAGAATTTAGGGCAACGCCTGTATCAGCAGCGTTGCGCACATGCCAAAAGAGAAATGCCGGGCGCGGCAATTTCCTCGCACAGAAGATATTTATTCATTGTATTATATTGCACACTTGTCAAAGGATTCCAAATCTTTATATATTTATAAAGAGGAAGTATAATTGGTGAATCCATGGCACAAACTATGAATAAAATGAGCGAGGGTGAGAATCTGAATAATAAGAAGTTGAGTAGTGCAAATAATGAACTGCTTGCTTCAATATTCGAACCTAAGGAAGAAAAATCAAAGAAAGAGAAGTTGGCAAATAAGGGCATGCAGAATTTGATAGAAGTTTTGGACGACCAGGACGCATCTGCAAGGGAGCTAGAACTGTCACGGTCCATACTTGACAACTATCTCAGGCAGGGTGGTGCAGGAGCTGCGGATTTTGCACAAAAAGCTGTAAACAAATACAAAAAGTCTAAAGGCCCAGAGCACGAGTTTACGGCGGAATTTGATAAAGTAGCCAGCCTATTGAAGAATGCAAATTAGGCGCATGAATAGGGAGGGTATTACCCTCCTATCTGGGCAGCACTGCAGAGGGAAGGTTTTGGGGCGCACATCTGCATTTTATTGCAATGCTGTTCGTTGTTCCTGATCTGCAGACAGGACAAAAGCGTATTTCCGGCAGTTTACTTGACTATGCCTTGTACCGCATCAGTGCCTGTACCCCCAGAATATGCCGATCGTGTTCGCCAGGTTGGAGAACAGCACTACTAGGAATATTGTGTCGACGAATCCCGGTATGGCTATCCCAAGAGTCAGCGGCACGGCGGCTATGACAGTCGGGGCTAGGCCCCTGGATATGTTGAAGGATATGAAGGACTTCTCCCTCCTCGCCAGCTTTCCATCCTTCGATATGTAGTCGCTTAGTATCGGCATGAAGGCTACTCTAGCAAGCGCGAATATGGCGACGAAGCCGAATGATATTACAAGCATAACTGGGGTAACCTGGCTGACGCTGAAAAGGAGCCCGAGGTAAACGAAGAAGAAGGTGCTGACGAAGAACACTATCTCCTTCTGGTAGCTCTTTATGTGCTCAGCCTCGTCCCCAAGCGCGAAATGCCTCTGCAGGAATGTCGGTGTGTGCACGGACAACGGCTTCTTGCTCCTCGCTCCAAGATTCGAGATCAGAAGCCCGAATATGAAGACGGTTATCGCGCCGTTGAATCCTATCTGCTGCGAGCCGCCGTATGTCGCGAGAACCATTGCGATTGTGAGCATCCACGTATAGCTCCTGCTCTGCTCCTCGAACCTGTTGAGAATGTAGAGCCAGAAGAGCGCGAATATCACCGCAAGAATAGCAGAGCCGAACAGGTTGCTCACCACTATCGAGGCTATCCCGCCAACGGTTACATTGCCTGACACCACTATCTGGAGAAGCACGAGAGGCACCAGAAGGGTGAGTATGTCCGACGCTATCGCCTCGAACCTTAGCGTCGTCTTGAGCTCCTCCGATATGCCGACCAGGCTGGTAAGCATCGGCACTATGACTGTGCTCGGCCCGGCGATGGCGAAGCCGAATATGAAAGCTATGAGGAGCTGGAAGTGCAGGACGAAGAACCCTATCAGCGATGATATGATACCGACGGCAAAGGTGAGGCCGAAGGTGTACTTGGAGGCGTTTTTGAGAACCTTGCGCAGCTCGGCGTAGTTCATGTTCAGCCCTACATCGAAAAGTATGAATGATACAGCCACTCCGGTTATAAGCGAGCTGAGGCTGCTCACGAGGCTGCCGCTCCCGGTGCCTATTATGTGGAGCAGTGGCCCTATCAGCACTCCGATGAGCATGAGTGGCATTATGTTTGCTATCTTGAGCTTGCTGAAGAGCGCGTTGAGTATGAACCCTATGAACACTATGCTCGCGAAGAACAGGAAGGCCAGGTTTCCGTTTATCATCAGTCGCACCTTTCAGAGCAGGCGTTGCCCGGCTCCATCCATATTGCTATCATAATGGTTAAATGCCTTTTTGGAGAGCGATTCGTTTATCTGAGAAACTATGTCGTGCATCTTTCCCTCCCTGCTCTTAGATACAAGAAGATAGCGCTCGTCCTTTGTGCCGCGTGCCACCATTATCACAACGTTGCCGAAGTTCATCCTGCCTGCGCGTCCCATCCTCTGTATTGTCCGTATCTCGCTCGGGACAGGCTCGTAAAACACAACTGCATCTACGCCGGGTATGTCGAGCCCCTCTTCCGCTATAGATGTGGCTACCAGGACCCTGAACTTGCCGGCGCGGAAATCCGCTATCACCCTCTGCTGGTCTGCGATTGTGACGCCCTCCTTCTTGCCTACGAACTGCATAGCGCTTATTCCGGACGAATTGAGCATCTCTGCAAGCTTCTGCGTGGTTGACCTGTACTGCGCGAAGACTATGACGCTGGAATTTGGATTCAAGGTAGACACGATAAAGTTCATACCATACTCCGCAATGGAGGGGTCAAATGTCGCGATGAAGCCGGAGAAGATGCCGTGGTACAACGGGCCAACGCTTCTTGAGGCGCTGGACATGCTCGAAATTCCAGCCAAGCCAACCGACAAGCCACTCAGGCTTCCAATACAGGACGTATACACCATATCAGGATTCGGAACAGTTCCGGTAGGAAGGGTAGAGACAGGCGTAATGAAGCCGGGAGACCAGATAATTATAATGCCGAGCGGAAAGAAGGCTGAAGTCAAGAGCATCGAGATGCACAAGCAGCAGCTGCCGAAGGCCGAGCCCGGAGACAACGTAGGATTCAACATAAAGGGCGTTGAGAAGAAGGACATAAAGAGGGGCGACGTAGTGGGCCCTGCAAGCAATCCGCCTATGGTAGCGGAGGAGTTCACAGCGCAGATAATAGTGCTGAACCACCCGAACGTCATAGCGAAGGGCTATACTCCCGTGTTCCACATACACACTGCGCAGATAGCCTGCCAGTTCGTCGAGATACTTGAGAAGAAGGATCCGAAGACCGGCCAGGTCGTCGAGAAGAACCCGGAGACGATAAAGACGGGAGATTCCGCCCTCATAAGGGTCAAGCCGACAAAGCCGATAGTCATAGAGAAGTACAGCGACTTCAAGCAGCTCGGCAGGTTCGCAATAAGGGATATGGGACAGACGATAGGCGCAGGAGTTGTCCTTGACGTCGTTCCGAAGAAGCAGTGAAGGGTGCGTGAACCATGGGCAAGGCAAGCATAAAACTCGTAAGCACGAACTCGAAGAGCATAGACACTATAGGCCAGCAGATCAAGGCGATAGCAGCCTCGATAAACGTGGCCTGCAGCGGTCCCATGCCTCTCCCGACAAGGAAGCTCAAGTTCTCCATGCGCAAAACGCCATGCGGAGACGGAAGCCACACCTACGAGAAGTGGGAGATAAGGTATCACAAGAGGCTCATAGAGATAGACGGCAACGAGCAGGTGCTTCGCCAGGTCATGAGGATACCAGTGCCTGACAATGTACAGATAGAGATAGGGCTTCGCTGAAAATCACGCTTGCTCTTTCCTTTTTTTCTTTTCCTATTTATTTGGTTGACGAGGATTAGTGGAGCTTTGCGCTTCAGCAAGCAATCAAACAAATCGCAACAAGCGAGCGGCTGCTGCCCTGCATTTTCCCAATCTTTCAAGCATCAGCTGCAATTCTCTAGGCTCACTTCTCCGGCTCCAGGCTGAACCTGCTGAGCGTCCTCCTCCTCCTGCTTACAAAAGGAACGTAAGGCACACCGTTCCCGCTGAAGAACTTTGAGAAGAACTCCACGTATATAAGCCTTGCGCCTTGTATGCCGGGCTCGAACATCGCTATGACTATGTTGAACAGCTGCCCCACAATGAGTATCAGCGTGCCAACCAGCCCGAGAAGTATCGAGTGGTGCCATCCGCCTATGAATATGAAGTCTATCACTTCTGCAAGTATGACGGATGCAAGCAGTATCCCAACTATTCTGGTGTAGGAGAGAATGTGGCTTATCAGCGACGGGAGCTCCATCATCGACTCGAATCCTTCCGTTGCTACTATGGTGATGATCCCTGCAACAAGCAGCACATATGAAACTATCGCGACAGGGTTGGAGAAGCCCAGCGGCGCCCTGTGCAGTATGTTAAGCCCGAATATCACGAAGCCTATGGCTGCGGCGAGCCATCCCAGCCTGCCGAAGGCCTTCTTTCTCTGCCTTATGAAGAGGTAGTTGGCGAAGCCAAGGATGAATCCGAACGAGACCATTGCTACGCCTATCCATCCTGCAAGGTCAAGAAGCTTGGGCAGCCCTGCCTCGACGTTGAACAGGGCGGTATACGGCAGCTGGAATCCGAAATACTCGTTGAACGCAATGCCGAGCACCATAGCTATTATCGCGCCCGGTATTATCGACTTGGCGAGCAGGACGAGGCCCTCGTTCCCTACGATTGTGTGCACGAACTTCGATATCTTGCTCTGCGACTTGGCAGCGCCAGGCTTCTTCTTGCGTATGTGCCTTATCAGCAGAAGCGCCCCGACGAGCATGAACAGCCCGTATCCGAAATCACCGACCATAAGGCCAAAGAATATCGGGAATATGAACGCGAACATTATTGTCGGATCGACCTCGTTGCTCTTAGGCAGCGAATAGAATTTTATAAACGATTCGAAAAGCTTAAGCCTTGCGGGGTTCTTGAGCTTTGTGGGCGGCACGTCCTTGACCTTCAGGGTCTCCATCTCGAACCTTTTGCCTGCTGCCTGCGCAAGGACCCTCCTTACCCTGTTCACGTCGGAGTGCTCGGTCCAGCCCTCTATCACCACTACGGACCTGGTTACCCCTAGCTTCGTCGTTGCCTCAAGTTTCTCCATCTCTATGTCCAGCTGCTCCCTTATTGCGTTGACAATCGGGTAGGAGCTCTTTGATATGCTGAGGAGCTCCTCGTCCAGTGCAGCCACCTTTTCATCCATCGATTTCGCGTCGTCTGAAAGCTCCTTTACCAGCTTCTTCT
>JAJZKF010000038.1 GCA_021804305.1 Microcaldota archaeon
ACATGAATTTGGTATGTTTGATACTTATCAGGGCCTTTCTTTCCTAATTTTTTATCCATGGTTTAGACTATACTGCAGAGTAAATGGGATAAAGACCGTTCTGACACTACACACCATTCCGGATAAGAGGGAGATGGCGGAGATAGGCTATCCCGGTGCGGTAAAGGGCGTAATAACGAAATTTCTGCCTCCTGTTTATTTTTTTGTAAACCTTTATGCGCTGTGTAGCTTATCCGATGCAAACATAGCACTTACAGAGCCCGCACGCTCCGTGCTTGAAAAACGTTATATGATAAAGCACTCAAAGGCGCATTTTATACCAAATGGGATTATGAGGTTCGACCTTTCTGTGAGGAAGGAGATAGTTGCGAGCTTCAAGAAGGCCTATGGTCTTGCCGGGAAGAAAATTATTTCCTTGGTCGGATTTGCGTTCAGGCTCAAGGGTTATCATTTTCTGATCAACGCGCTTCCGAGCGTCGTCAATCGTGAGCAGAATGCAGTGGTGGTCATCACAGGAGGAACACTTACGCCTATGGGAAAGGCTTATCTAGAATCGCTGAAAAGGTTGGCAAAGGAGCTATCAGTTAGTGACCATATCATCTTTACCGGCTACCTGAAGGATGTGGAGCTGAGAGCGCTACTAAACATTACGGACCTCTACGTCTTTCCCTACTCTTATAAAGTTGGGGACTCAGCAGCTGTGAATCTTGCGATAAATACTGGCAGGCCGATACTGGTTTCTAATATACCCGCCTTTGCTGACATCATAGAAAACAAGCTCGCGACCTCTATGGATCCTTCTGACAAAGAAGAGCTTTCAAGTCTCATAGTAAAGTATCTTGAAAGGCCACCAAGGAGAGTGAGCAAACGCAGACTCGACGACTATTTCAAGAGGAACAGCATGGAAACTGCGGCAATGTTGCACCTTAAGCTCTACGAGAGCCTGCTGAAGCGCTGATAGTATCCGCCTTTCTACATCTAGAATCCTATCAATCTTTTGTTCGGAAAGAGAGCCGAGCGTCTTCACCAGTTTGCATCTGGTAATAGCGCTCTTTCAATAGGTCTATCAGGAGAAGAACACCATGCCTCTTACCTCTATACTTCCTTGTAATCTCTTCCATAACAGCGGGATTGTCTAGTCTGAGGAATCGGATTATTCCTATCTTGTTTATAATCTTTGATATTTCGAAGTAAACCTTTGCATCTGGTAGCTTTCTGAGTTTTTTTATCCCTTCCAGCCTCGAATTCGCCACTAGCGGAACTTTGAGGATGCGTTTTAGGCTTTTGCTCTGCACAGCGTAGCCCAAGTCGACCAACGAATAATAGAAGAAGTAGTCCAGGCTGCTTAGTTCGCTGCCCCCTTTTTTGTAGAAAAGGCTCTCATAAAATTTCATCCAGCTATGGACAAACTTTCCAATAAAACTGCTCCTTGCCTCATCCATACTGATGACGAAGAACTTTGCTATATATTCCATCACCTTTTGGTTGTAAAGCTCGTATGACAGCCTCTGGTCTATCCACGATATCTCCCCGTACCTGGCCAGCGGGGTCTTCCTCAACTCCTCGTTCATGAGGCCCTTTGAATGCGATATATAATAGCCATCGCCTTCCAGCTTCCCCAACTTGCCATGCACCATTGGCTGCTCGTGGAGCACTCCCGTGTACTCCGTCTTGCTCCTCTTGAAGAGCCTGACCTGCCAGGTTGCGAAGTTGCTCTTCCCGTCAGCCCCGGAGTACTCGTACCTCTTTATCGCAAACCCGTCGAGCTTCGTCCCGCTTATTATCCCCTTTATGTCCCTCTTCAGCGCTTCAGGGATCCTCTCGTCAGTATCAAGCCTCAGAACCCATTCGTTCGTGCATTTCGTGAAAGCGTATGCCTGGAGAGGCTCTGGGTATCCCAAAGCTACGCAGTCATAGACCTTGAACTTCTTGATCCTCGCTTTCGTCTTGAAGTCAATAAGCTTCCTCTTCTCCTCCTTGTCGCTCTGGTCTATGAGCACTATCTCGTCTGCAACGTCCTTGATGTCGTTGACTAGACCGATTGCGTTGTCGATGTCATTCCTCGAGAAGAACAGTATGGTCAATCGCTCTTTCTTACTCATCACTACTACCGAAACATTGCCTAAACATTTTGATGCATTAATAGATATTTAATGCCGCCTATTACATTATTACTTCAGTGCTGCCCTGAGTTCAGCTGCAACCGTTTCATGGCTTGGTGGATTTGCGATCAGCCTGTTCATCTCCCTGCCCCACGTTCGCGCGATTTCCTTTATCCTCCTTTCCAGCGCCGTAGCAGAGAAGACCTCGCCCTTCCTTCTCCCATACCGCTCCATCTTCGCAGCACGAGCTCCTTATCCAGTTTCAGGTAGCATTTCTTTGCTCTTTAGTCTGGCGACATTTATATCTATTGAATCATCTCTGTCAAAAATGATAGATTTGAATACACAAACATATCGTTGAACAGCGGAAGGCGGTTCTCCTAGAGGAATAGACTATTCGGTTTTTTACGAGCTGTACCATGAGGAACCGCGGCTGGCATCTGCGACTTGTTCCTTTATATAGAGAAAGATTTATATATTCTTTCCCTCCATATAATACTATGTTGGACGAAGCAAATATCACCAAACTCATAAAGGACTTCTACGAAAATGGCGTGCCCACCTCCATCTTCAGGAGAGAGCTTGAACTCCAGGTGGATCTGAACATTAAAAGGGCGCTCACCGTAATAGGGCCGAGAAGAGCAGGCAAATCGTACCTGCTATTCTATACCATCAATAAGCTCGTGAAGGAGGGCGTGGACAAGACCAGCATACTCTACCTGAACTTCGAAGACCCAGCGTTCGAGTCAGCAACGCATCTGGATCTCGGCACGGTTTTAGACATTTATTTCAAGATCTATCCAGATAAGCATAAGGAAAAGATATGGCTGTTTTTTGATGAGATACAGGAAATTGACGGGTGGGAGAGGTTCGTGCGGAGCACGATGGACAAAGTCAATGCTCAGATATTCCTTACCGGCTCGTCTTCGAAACTGTTGAGCAGGGAGATAGCCACATCTATGCGTGGACGCACCCTTTCCTACCTCCTTTTAACGCTAAGCTTTCCCGAATTCCTGGAGTTTAATGGCATAGAGCACTCTGCATCCCTGTCATCCTCTGATGAAAGCAGGATTTCAAAAAGCGCCACGGAATATCTGGAATTCGGCGGTTACCCGGAGACGGTTCTATACAAGAAGGAGAGGAAGAGGATTCTGAGCGAGCTTCTTGATGTCACGCTCCAGAGAGATATAGTCGAACGCTATGGGGTAAGGAACATAAAGGTCCTCAGGCTGCTTATTAAAACAATCGCTACATCTTCGGAATTCTCGATACACAAATTCTTTAATTTCCTGAAATCAAACAGTTACAAGGTCAGCAAGAACACGCTGTATGCCTATCTTCAGGCTCTGACAGATGCTTTCGTGGTACACGAGATAAAGAAATATTCAAAATCGCTGAGAGAAGGAGAGCAGAGCCTGTCAAAGTTCTATATGCTCGACAACGGGCTCCTGAGCATAAACAGTGCCTCAGAGTCCAAACTCTTCGAGAACGCGGTCTTCAATACCTTATATCGCAGAAATGATTCTGAAATCTTCTATTACAAGGACCAGAGCTATGAGATTGATTTTGTTGCATGCGAAAATGGAAAGGCGAAGGCGCTGATTCAAGCCTCCTACGATATAGATGATATCGCCACCAGAGAAAGGGAATTCAAGGCGCTGACAAACGCCTCGAATAAGTTGAAGTGCAAAAATCTTATAGTCGTTACACAGGGCAGCAAAAGGACAGAGACATTCAAGGGGAAAAGGATAAGAGTTGTACCCCTCTGGGAGTTTATGCTTTCCGATAAAATCTAATCGCCTTAACTCTGGGTTGCAGCTGCTGCGCCCAAGCGGAAAGCCGTGTGTTCTCTCCTCTCACGTTCAAAGCGCTACCGAAACATTGCCTAAGCATTTTGATAGGTTTAATAATATTTAATCCCATACTATCTCAGGTAGTTATGCCAGAACCAAAGGAAATGTCAATACCAACGTCCATTAACGAGATGGCATGGAGCGGCTGTCGACCGATCTCGCCTCCCTCGGAGGCAATCGTCGAATTAAGAGCCAATCTACTACAATGGACGAAGTATAAAACAGATTTTATACAAAAACTTTTACAGATGACCTATGGGTTTAAATACCTATCATTTTATGTTATTCCAATACTTAGGTGAAAGAATGAAAACTCTCAATGCAAAGAGGATCACGGCATTGGCGGCAGGAGCTGCCTTGCTCGGACTAGGACTTGCGTTCGCAGGCCCGATAACCTTCCAGAACGTCCCTATTATATCTAATAGCGGACAACCGGTGGCACAGATCGTAATAGGTTCAAGTGCAAAGCCTATCGACGGAGTGACTGCGGCAAACATCGCTGCTGCGATTGGCAACCTTGCTTACACAAGCCAGCCAGTGACAGCAACAGTGAACGCCACGCAGGCAAAGAGCGTCCTTGGCGTCTCGGTTTCCTCAGCGTCGTACGCGCTTTCGAACCCGCAGATATGGCTGAACCAGACCGGAACTACAGGAACAGTATCTGGAACATACGCGATATACTCGCTCATAGGCTCTGTGATAAACAGAGGGCTTATAACAGGATCGCCTGCAAGCACGAAGTCGCTGCAGACATCAACATCGACCTATGCATACGAGAACACGCATGGAACGCTATTCCAGCTGACGGCATCGCCATCAGACTCGCCTTACAGCGACTCGGCAGGTGGAGCACCGCCAGTCAGGAACCCACCGACAGCAGGCACTAACGGCGGCGGAATAACGTTCACAAGCTTCCAGAACAGCGGAGACAACATACTGGAGCTGACGAACTCGCAGATCCCAAGCCTGTTGAGCAACGCCGGAAACTATGGAGAGACAGAGTCGCTGTGGCTTACCGGATTCCCGGTATTCAACCAGACGAACAACAAGCCTCCAGGAACGCTTGACGTGCTCAGCACAGACGGCGCATACATGGCGCAGTTCAACAAGCCGATAGCGAACACGCTAGCGAGCGGAGCTGTAAACCACGCAGAGATATCCCTGCTCGGATCAAACTGGACTATACTGAACTACTACAACATCCCATCGACAGCAGTAAGCGGTGGAGTGACAGCAACCACATCCGGCTCCTCGAAGATCCAGCTTGCGTCATCGCTTACGCCACTGACAACAGTGTACGTAGGCCACAACCTGTCGAGCGGCGGATTCACAGTCCAGCTGACAGACCTTGGACAGCCGAACAACGCAGGAACATCGCCAGCGTCCCTTAACATATACTACAAAGGCGCACTGACGAACGTAACTCAGGTGTTCCCATCCGCAACGCCGGCAGTCTTCAACATATCCGGCCACAACCTGTACGTGTTGGTAAACAGCACATTCGCAGGATTGTACGCATACCAGAAGTGGGCGAAGATGCAGCTGTACAGCAACGTATGGAACGTAACATCAGGCCAGCCATTCAACAAGACGCTCGACGGCACGAACTGGACAGCAATCCTTGAGTGGACGAACAGGAGCTCAGGAACAGTGCCAGACGCACTCGCTGCTATATAATATACGGAGCATCAGGT
>JAJZKF010000039.1 GCA_021804305.1 Microcaldota archaeon
AAGGTGTAGTCGAATCTGCAGCCAGAGCTGCTGCTAATCTAAACAAATCAGAGATTGATCAAGTACTTATAGAAAAAGAGATTATCAAAAGTAAGCCCAAGTCTAATAAGAAATCCTCAAAAGACTAGGACAATATGATCTATATTCGCTAGTAAACTACAATTTCAGGTTAAACTATAAAGCCACCAGCTCATGCTCCCATTTTTAAAATGCTGCTGAACAGCGAAAGCGTTGCCAGGATGGATGATACTATGAACATGATTATCATTAATGCTATACCGCACACCAGCCACACGGCGAGCGCCGAGCCGCTCGTGGTCTTGTGCTGCTTCTCCAGGGCCACGATAAGGACGTAGAGCCCATAGACGCTTGCAAACAGCGCTATTATGAAACCCAGGACAGGAACGAAGGAGAGCCATGCAACAAGCACGTTGGGGAGCATCGCGAATACCACTGCCGATAACGAGGCGCTGTAGCCTCCCTTGAACTTGCCGAATATTCCGCCCACGAACTGGTAGAGCGCGGCCTGCACCAGCAAGGCTATCGGGAGCAGGATCCAGAAGAACCCTATGCTAATTGTTATCATCAGAGTCAGGGCGTGCGAGGCGAGCGGCTGCGCCAACTGCACAAATGATGCCCACATACCCGTCTGGGAGGCCAGCATCGAAGAGAAACCCTGTAGGGCGAAGTAGCCAACAATAATGAAGAGAATCAGCGGTATCACGGAGAACTTGTAATAGAGAGACAGCGCCTCTCCCACGCTGAGCTTGACGGACGCGTTCTCGTTCGGGCGGAACGCGATGCCAAGCCCTGTCCTGAAATCGTCTATTATGAGGGTCATGCGCCTCCCTTCTGTTTGCATTCGATGCTCGGCTTTATAAAGTGTTCGCAGAGCTTTCCCTTCTTGTGGTATGAAACGAGGCAGAGGGAGTATTGCTATTTTAAGAAATCGGCATGTCGTGATAGAATGGTATCGAATGCTTCATTGATTTTCATTCTTACTTCCTTTGCAATCCTGTGTAACTCAAGACATCTATATAAGTTGTCATTCTCTTCCAGAGGTTTCGTAAAACTGCAAAAGCAATATAAGCTAATTGCAAGAGACTTATCTGGTGATAAGATGAAGGGTAAAATGAAACGGGTAGGTGGCTTTGGGAGAGAAGGAGGAGGCCTTGGAGGAGATACAGCAATACCTATCGCAATGACAGGCTTACTTTACCGTGGCACCATCTTTGATAATGATGTCCTTAGATTCCAGCATCATGGACAGGTTTTGGTAATAAAAATTAAGGAGATTAAGGCACTTATGGATAAACGAGGAGACCTGATGGGAAAGAAGGTTGCGGATTTCAACAAGATTGCCAGCTATAAGAAATATCCTTTGAAAGGAAGCTTGGCCAAGCTTTGAAAGTGATTAACATGTAAAGAAGCAATGCGGCCGGCCAGGACACAAGGTGGAAGTCACACGGGAAGTGCGGTGTCCTGCCCCACCGGTCGCTATACATATTCGCGGCGGTTCTCATATTTAAAGATAGCTATCTCTCCTTTTCGATTATGGCGAAGAACCTGCCATCTTTCTTGAAATCCGTCGAGTCGATAAAGCGGCGTACCTTCCATCCCGACTCACCCAGTATCCCTTCCAGTTCTCCTTTCGACACGAACAGAAAATCGGACCATCTTGATGCGTACTGGAGGAACCTTATACGGCCCCGCTGCTGGCCGGCCATCCTGCCGCGCGCAAGGTTTCTCTTGTGGTACGCAAAATGCACCGGGTTGCTTGTCAGGTATGGATCTCTCGTTTCAGCGATTACCACACCGTTTGGGGACGTTATCCTGTAGAATGCCTTCAATATCTGTTTTGCTTTTTGCCTGCTCTGCATGAGATTGAAATTTACCCCGTAGAGGAGTATAGTGTCAAAACTGCCCTGCTTAAACTCCCCAGCGTCCTCTATGTGCATGACCTTTGCGTCTTTCATCCCTCTCAGCCTGCACACTTTTATCGCAAGGGGCGATTCATCTATGCCGGTCACCCGGCGTCCTTTCGCCTGAAGGTAGAGGGCAACACGTCCCGCCCCGCAGCCAACATCCAGACACCTGCCCTTTGCGTATCTTATGGCTGCCTTTTCATGCGACCTCCAGTCCGCGTATCTGGAAAAATACTCGGCAGCACCAATATTCGCATTTAGGAACCCGTCGTCCCTCTCGAACGCCTCAAAGGCGTATCTGCTCTTGTAGTAGCTCATGAGCTCCTGGCCGTATGCATCTTCCTCGGGCTCCATACAGATATCCTTTGCATATTAGACAGGAAGGAATGTGAAAGAAAAGCTTTAAATACTACCAAAAAGAAGCCTGAATGGGAATATACGTGGCGAAAGCCATTGGGTCGCTTGAAAAGGTGAAACAATGACATCATGCTATTAAGCGGAATGAGACCATGACGGCATGTTATTAGGTGCGCTGGGCAGATTGGCACTGTGTACTGACGAAATGACCCAGCTGGCATTTGCACATCACACCTCTTTTATCCATAATGTATCTTTTCCTTTGGCTGCATTTTTCCCATAGAGACCAACCTCTGGTACTGCGAGGAATGGGTGTTGTCGAATCTCCTGTAACAGAGATGGCCAACCAGGACTTCTGAGACCACCAGCCCTTTGAAGTCCCATCCGCGTGTGTTCTCCCTGAGGTATGCCAATTCGTGCTCCAGGCCACCCTCCTCAGTAACCGGCACGAAGAACATTGCGCTTGAGGACAGCCCGAGGTTTTCTGTGAGCACGCATTTGTTCAGGACAGGCCCGTATTCTATCTCCCATGATAGGAGTTTGTCGAGAGTGGCTTCCTCTTCGATTGCATTCACGGTTTCGCCAAGTATCATGCCTAGATACCCCATTGGGGCCTTCTGCATGGTGATTGTGGGTCTGACCAGCAGGCCGTTTTGCAGCATTCCTTTGTAGGTGTATCGCGCGGTTCCCGCGCTAAACTTGCACGATTCATCCACATCTGCGAATTTCTTGACGCTGTTATCGTTCAGCTCCTTGATTAGCAGGAATTCCTTCTGCCTGAGCACCCCCCTCGTGGACGCCGTGTCGCCCCTCCTCCTGTGCCCATGAACGACCATCTCCTTTAACACCTTGTCCAGATAGACACTGCGCATCGGGACGAAGGAGTACGTCTGCCCTGCAAACAGCACATCCCACCTGCCTGGGTATTCTGCAAAGAGGGGGTTGGTCTCGAGCTTCCAACCTGCAGCCGTCGATATCAATGGATCATCGGTATCAAGCCAGTATATCACGAGATCGTACGCCCCCTTTGTCATGGCCGCAAACTGTATCCTTGGTTCGTCGGAAAGCAGCTTCTTCAGCAGTGCGGTAGGTGGCTGGCGGTCCGCAAATTTCACCAGCATGATGTACGGAAAGATCCCGAGCTTGCTCGCATTGATTTCGAGGATATATTTTATATCGTATCGTTTTTCCAGCTTTGAGATCCTGGTGGCGGTCTCGGACCGCGTAAGCCCCGTATTCTTCATTATAAATGCCATTGGCGCCCTGGCATTCATGCTCAAGATGGTAAGTACTTGCTTGTCTGCGTCAGACAGCTCCTCCCGCCGCGCGCGGCCGGTCTCGGCGGTTTCCTCGGGATTCTCCGGAAAGAGCACCTGCCCGCCATGGGCTTGGACTATCTTCAGTGCCTGCTTCAGGGCACCGCTCGTCCATGGTTCCGCCTTCCTGATGAACATCCCCCTGCCGGTTATCAGGCCGAGATATTGCTGGCGGCTTACCACTTTCTTGTTTTCTTTGTCCCACCTGCTTTGCGTGCTGTATACGTAATACCTTCCATCCACTACCCTCAACACTATCGCTGAATTGGAGTTCTCTTTCAACCTCGCGAAGGTTCTGGCTACCGCCTCCGGCACGCTTTGCATAAGCATATATGTATATATTATTATATTTAAATGTTCCTATAAAATTTGCATAAAATTTACGATGGGATGTAACTATATTATCGACAAAAATAAAGTATCTAATATGATTTTCTGTAGTCAGCAATCGATTTTCTGTAAATAGTGCGCATATCTATATATACTTCAAATCCTACAATACATACATGGATGGAGCAAGGTGTGGCAGAAGCATGTATGTTCCTAAAGCGCGATGGCACCCCATCGTCACCCAACGCTTCTGCCAACTCTCATCCATTTTCGGTCAAGGTGGTAGGTTGGAGACGGAAACCAATATTTCTGCGCGTGGGCATAGCTCACCGTCCATCACCCAGGTTTCCACTCCTCCTTCACCCTTGCGATCAATCAGCATGGGAGTTGTTGCGCTTTCTGCGATAGCCTTAAATATTTATTCAACTATAAGAATATGTACTAAAGTAAATGATATTGGTGGGAAAATGAACAGGATTTCAGAGCTGCTGGGACTCGCGGAGAAGGAGGTTGTTGTCTGGACCTACGATGGAATCATACAAGGAAGGGCTTATCGCAAAGAAAGCGAGGTGGCTGAATACATAGATACCATCTTCAAAAATTCGTCCGGAAGGTTACAGGTAGTTATACAGAAGGCTTAGATTGGTGCTTACGTGCGTTGTCCACATTGCGGAAGGCCCCTGAGGCAGAAATTCGACAGAGGAAAGGCGCTCTTCGTATGCCTTGTAGACGACTACGAGACGACTAGATAAATACCAGGTGGGAATATGGGGAAAAGACTAAAGAAACGTAGCGGAGTGAAGGGGAAACTGCACAGGATTCTCTTCGTGGGCCCGAAACCGGGCGTGAGGATGGAGGAGCTTGCGGAGCGGCTCATCGAATTGCGGCTCGTACAAGCAATAGTGCTTGACGAGCACGAGCAGGGCTATCTGGCTAAGGTGTGGTTCTTTGCAAACAGTCCACCGAAGAATCCGGCAGTGTACCTGTCGAGCCAGCTGAGCAGGGATTTCGGCGAGGTGGTGAGGGCATGAGGAGCGCTATGACGATTGAGCAGGACGAGGCGCCAAACGGGGTTTGCAGGTATCATAAGGCGGCGCTCGTACTGTGGAGCGGCGTGCCGGTTTGCAGAGCATGCCTGACCAAGTACTATGGAATAAGGAAGCTGTTCTAATGTGCTAGGCGACTAGTTCATCAACCAGCTTCCTCGCGCCTTGTACCTTGACTATCTCCCACGCCCGTCTATAGTCCTTAGGATAGTTCTTGTACCCTGCTATGTACTGTTTTGTCCTCGCCTTCCCAAAAGCTGTGGTATATGCGAGCTCCAATACTGCATGTAGAAGTATGTGGTTCCTACAGCTATTGGTCTCCTTCCCGAATCTTACGTATAATTCGTTCCACTTTACCCTGTTCATATTGCTGACAATCAGCCTGTGGCCGAGCTCGTGCATGACAGCTTCCATCAAATCCTGCTTCGCGTTTATGCCTAACGTCATCGGATCGCTGAAGGAATGCGTGAGGTTCAGGATATAGCATTTTACCTCTCCTTTTTCTATCTTAAGGCTTGACGTTCTCTGCATTGCATCGATAACCTTCTTTTCAATCATCGGAA
>JAJZKF010000040.1 GCA_021804305.1 Microcaldota archaeon
AAAGGCGTCTGCGCCAGTCAGACCATCAATGTCTCTTATCTCGTCTTCGCATTTTGAGAGGATTGCAGAGAACTCCTTTATTCCCTCAAAGACCAGCAGCGTCTTTCTTGCCTCTTCAAGCCTCTCTTCGGATACGGTCTCGACTGCTCGCCCTATCTTCTTTGTAAGGTTCTCCTTTGAGAGGAAAGTCGGGGTAGCACTTATCGGCTTTTCCCAGATTACCTTTTCTGTCTGGGTTTCATAGACCTTGATTGTTATGCCGTTGGATAGAACCGAGTAAGGCGTCTTTAGCAGCAGCCCGTAAGATATGATTTGCCTCTCATACAAGTCCAAATTCTCTGTTGGGTTCTTTCCATCAACGACCATCACAGGGACGCCCTTGATGTTTATCACCATGTCGGGATAGACATATTTGCCCCTTCCTATCTCTATTGCCTTCTCATGCTCTATCTCGCCCTTTGCCTTCTCGCTGTATCCGAGCTTTTCAAGGACGGGGATAATCGCTTTTATGATTACGTCTATCTCTGAATTGTCCTCAAAATCAGTCATTTCTTAGCACCCTTCTTCTTTTCGCTGTCTATCAATTCGGCCAGTTTGCTCTGCAAAAACTTAGAGAGGTTTAAAAAATGAGTTTGGACATATTCTTCTTGCTCAGGAAGAATGGAAACAGATTTGACGACAACTCGTTCTTCGGGTTTTTTGGTCTTGCCCATGATATTATTAGAATAGGTGGCTTTATATACCTTACTTAGTTTCCAGAAGATATGTAAGTTATATAGAAAGCTTTATATATCTTGTCAATTATATATCTTATATAAGATATGTAAAAGGTGCGTATATGCAAAGGCTACAAACCCTATTGAAACAAAGGAAAGAAAGAGGCATGGTAATTGCCTCAACTCAGAAGATAAAGCACAACAAAGGGGTATGGCTCGTTCCGTCTGCCACTAACCCGTCAAAGAAGTATGAGGTATCGTTCAGCTTGGAAGGCGGACGTTGCACCTGCGAGGACTACAAGGAAAGGGGTATCAGGTGCAAGCACCTGTTCGCAGTTGATATAGTCATAACCAAGAAGTTCAACAAGGACGGCACAACTACCGTAACGCAGACAAAGAGGATTACCTATCCCCAGAACTGGCCAGCATACGATAAGGCTTCCATACAGCAGAAGGAGCTATTCCAGAAGCTTCTGCACGATATATGCGCCTCAATCCAAGAGCCTACCTATACCTTCGGGCGTCCTTCTTACCCTCTCAGGGATATGGTCTTTAGCTCAACGCTAAAGGTCTATTCTACGTTCAGCCTCAGAAGGTTCTCAACAGACATGAAGGAAGCTCAGGCTAAGGGATATGTTGAGAAAACCCCTTACTACTCTACTGTGGCTCGCTTCATGGAGAGCGAGGAACTAACGCAGATAATCAAAGACCTTATCCTCACTACTGCGCTACCGCTAAAGGCCGTTGAGAGCAGATTCGGGATAGACGCAACTGGCTTTAGCCCTTGCAGGTTTAGCCGATGGTTCGTTCATAAATACGGAAAGGACGCCGATATGCGTATGAAGTGGTTTAAGCTGAGCGTCGTTAATGGCTCTGCAACCCACATAGTAACGAGTTGCGAGGTAACGTCCGCCCTTGTTAGCGACATGATGATGCTACCCTCTCTTACCCACGAAACAAACGAGAACTTCAACATGAAGGAACTCTCGGCGGACAAGGGATACCTATCTGACGCCAATCTGATGCACCTTGACAGGCTCGGCGTTCAAGCTTATATCCCGTTCAAGACCAATAATAAAGCCGATAGCAAAACCCAGTCTCAGATATGGAATAACGCATACAACTACTTCACTTTCAATCAGGTGCAGTTCCTACAGCATTATCACGAGAGGAGCAATACTGAGACTGTAATGCACATGGTTAAGAGCAAGTTCGGCGACTTCCTGAGAAGCAAGAGCGAAACGGCCTGCATAAATGAGATACTGCTGAAAGTCCTCTGTCATAATATTTGCGTAGTGATACAGGAAATGTTTGAACTCGGAATAAAGCCTGAGTTCTGGGGTGCTAAGATGGCTGTTGCATAAGTGGAAAACCTGTTGCGAAAGTGCTACTTATGCAACAAAGCCGCGGCGCATGAATTTTACCATAAACCACTTTTATTTACTTAAGTATATAAACTTATATCAAAATAATCAAATAGGTTTTTATATCTTGCGTGGGGCTTGGAGGATTTTGTGCGAGGCTCGCACATCGCAGAACTGGAAGGCATTTAAATACTTAATATTCTTAAAGAGTATATCAAGAACTGCGGTGCGTTATTTGGCATTAAACTTCAAGACAATACTGTTCGCTGTGCTCTTTATTTCTGCATTTGTGTTGCTGATACTGGAGTTCGTGCTCCCTCTGGGGCCTTTGGTCTCATCACTGCTCGCGGTGATTGCCCTGATCCTGGACGTACTGGCATTCTCTGTACGCTTCTATTCGTATATCTTTGTCCCATTCCTGCACATGAAGGACAAGAAGGTTGTACTGAGCAACGAAGAGGCGTACGTGCTGTCCCCTACTGAAAACTCGATAATAACGCGTAGCGGGGACAGGATCTTCGCTACAGTGTTTGTAAAGATACCGGTATACAAGTCAGGGACGGAGATGACAGATGAGGAGAGGATATCTTTCGCAAAGCTGTTCGGAAGCCTTGCCACGCTAAGCACATCTCCGGTGAGGATAACCTCGCAGGTATACATAATAAACAAGGACGAATATATCTCCCAGATAAGGGAAAGGCTTGACAAGGCTGAGATTACATACAGGCAGGTAAGCGAGGACAAGACCGCAGCCAAGGGTGCTGTCGAGAGGGCCAACGGAGAGATAACAATGTGGCACAACATGCTTGACAATATAGTGCAGGCCGAGTCTCACGCCCTTGTGACATTCGCCACGGTAACCGCGGAGGGAGGCACTGATGAGGAGGCGACCAACGTAGCGATACAGCGCGGAGACGAGATAGCTGCAGGGATAGGCGCCACTCTAGGCGTCACCCCAACTATAGTCTCTGGTGACGAGCTCCTCCTGTTCGTGGACCCTGAGAGGGCAGTGCCTTATTCCACGATATCGGAGGGGATACGTGAGAACACAAAAATGCAGGCGATATGATGGATGAAGAAACGATCATGTACCTTGGAAGCTGCCTGATGGTGACGTTTCTAGCAATATACTTCTCCACTGCAGATGGCCCGTTAGCAGGGGTAGTCATACTGCTCTCTGTGGTGGCTATGGTTCTGATAGCCGTGATAAACTACGCTGACTATCTCGTATTCCCTCTGATAACGTCCCTGCTCAATACCAGCATAATACCAGCACTGGACTATTACATTCCAAAGAAGCAGAACTGCGTGATGAAGAGTGTGAACGGCATTTACTACGCCACAGGATACCTCACCGCAAACATCTACAATTACGTATTCAAGGAGGAGAAGAACCTTGAGGATGATTCACACCTTGCTGGGGGTACAGGAGTCTGGGAGAGGATAGTGATGAACAGCAAGTTCCCGTTCAAGTTCCATATGATAGCCTCGGCTGAGGAGATCCAGAAATACAGGGATGACATAGAAGGAAGGAGAGGCGCAGCTGAGTTTCAACTCTCAAGAGAGATGCAGGCAACAAACCCGCACCAGACAGTAATAGACGAGCTGCAGGCAAAGATAAACATTGCGCAGGCGCTTATGGACAGGCTTTCCGGAGGAGAAAGACCCCTTGACCTGATAATGTATGTAGAAACCACAGCTTACGGGGTGAGCGAAAAGGCTGCTGCGGACATGCTGGATGCGCAGGTATCGCAGCTCCAGACCATGCTCGTTGGATTTGACTTGAGCGTAAGCAGGATTGTAGGAAGAGAGCTGTACATCCTCTTCGGATTCACGCACAGGCTCCCAACCACGATTGACGAAATGGCAGGCGTGTTCAACAAACAGGGATAGTCATGGTGCATCCGGGGCTATGCGGCTGCGGCGAAAGGCCTGGCATTGAGCCTCAGAATTTCAAGTTTAAATACTTTGGCTGAGATTGGTGGGGGTATGACACTTGTGAAGATGCAGAGGGTTATGAACGACGAGGTAGCAAGGAGGGTAATACTCAGCAGGCCCCCGGAGCCGCCGTTCGAGTATCTTGTTAACGACCCTGCAAACTCCATATTTATAGGTATAACCAAGGTATTCAACGCACCTTTCGCGTGGACGTACGCAAACCTCACCAACCCGCACATAGCAGTCGTGGGGATCACAGGCGCTGGAAAGAGTTTCTTCGTGAAGACGTTCCTGCTCAGGGCTAGCCTGATATGGGGCACTAATGCGATAATAATAGACTGGGCAGGGGAGTACAAGGCATGGGTTGACCAGTCAGGGGGAAGGGTAATATCCTTGGGAAAGGGGGACTACATAAACATCATGGACCTTTCAGGGATGAAGCCGCTCGACAGGGTCAAGCAGATAATGACATCCTTCGAGATAATCACTGACATAGGCCAGTATCCTGAGCAGAGGAGGCTGACTGAGGAGGCAATAGAGCAGTCATACGTAAACCTAGGATTCAGGCTTGCAGAGCAGCCGAAGGAGGGGAAGGAGGCGCCTACGCTCAAGGACGTGATATCATTACTTGAGGAGAAGCTGCAGGAGGGAAACTATGCGTATCCTGCAGAACTGGAAAACGCGCTCTACAGGATCAGGCAGTACGCCAGGGAGGGACAGGACTACTTCGCAAGGAAGAGCACTCTCGACCTTGACAAACTGACCTCCTCTGGCCTGGTTGACATAGACCTCTCAAGCCTCCCAGACGAAAACTTCAGGGCCCTGGCAGCTCTGTTCATGCTCCAGTCCCTGAAGGAGAAGATGCGTATGGAGGGATGGAAGGCTTCCAAAGGCCTGAAGGCCATAGTGGTCCTTGATGAGGCATGGAAGGTAGCAAGCGACCCGAGAAGCGATGCTACCATGATAGTAAGGGAGGGAAGAAAGTACCAGTTCGGGCTCATAGTGGCGTCGCAGAATCCCACTGACATAAACGAGGCCATATTTTCCAACGTTGGCACTACAATAATGCTGAGGGTAAAGTTCGAAAAGTTCCTCGATTTCCTTCAGGGATCGCTCAACTTCTCGGGCTTCATGAGGAGCGAGATCTCCAAGTTCGGGGTGGGGCAGGCGGCAATAGACATGTCTTTCCAGACCAGCGTGCAGTTCCCTGACGTGTTCCTTGTGGAAAAGATAGTCGGGGAGGTGCCTCTAGACTCATACACAGTCACAATAGCAGATCTCCTGAACCAGGACGAGCTCGCTGACCAGTCCATACAGAAGGAGTATTACATGGAGAAGGTAGAGATGCGCGGCAGATTTATAGACAGCGGCATAGCCTCGGACATAGCAGAGAAAGTCTTCGCAGGCCTTGAGGAGAAGAACAGATTCGGAGACATAAGGATGGTCTCCGACATGCTCATGAAGAGCGGAGTAAGCAGGGACATTGTGGTCAGGCTGTTCAGGGGCTGGGGGATA
>JAJZKF010000041.1 GCA_021804305.1 Microcaldota archaeon
TCCGATCTGGTTGAGCCGAAGCTGCGCTGATACTGCCATAAATCTGGCCTGCCGCGACTGATCTGTTCAGCGGCAGCTCCGCAAGAAACTTCGATGAGCCACCTCCCTTGAAAAATGATGCCGGACTGACAAGCATGAAGACAATGATGGCGCCAATCAGGACGCCTGCAAGAATATACCCTGCGTTTTTCGCATCCATGAGACCGTTTTACTCCTCATCATTTATATTTATTTCAGTTTGTTGGCGCGCCGTTTAAAAGCTTTTCTGCACGGCGGTGCGTGAATCACAGATTCCATGCCCAAGGAAGGAGCAACAGAAGGAAAAGTACCACTGAGAGTATGGCAAGCGCATTGAGCTTCTTCTTTCCCATCATGTTCTTGTATATACGCCATCCATCAAGCATTGGAAGAGGGAGCAGATTGAATATTGCAAGGTAGAAGTTGATCAGGAATGAGAATGCGAAGAGGGCGTATAAGAAGCTGGCAAGGTCCGGCAATGGGCCTGGAACCTTAGGAAGGGATTTCTCAGAGAGGAAAACGCCTATCTTTCCGGTGCCGTTTGCGGTAAGGGAATAAGAGCCGTTGCTCGTCACAACGTTCACTATCGACCCTGGCTTGTCTGCGGAAGCCACAGATTCAAGCGAGCTTATGTTTGATATCGGATGCCCGTTCCAGCTCACCAGAACGGAGCCTGGAGCTATGGCATTGTAAGCGGGAGAGCCAGGAACAGTGGCCGCTATCACTACGTGGCTTGCGAAGAGAACGGGCAGTAGGTAATACATCACAGGGATCATCAGTGCAAATGAGATTATGGCAAGTATGAAGTTTGAGGCCACGCCGGCCACTGACACCCTGTCTTGGACTTCCTTGCCCGTCTTTCGTATCCTCTTCTCGTCTATATCTACAAAAGCGCCGAATGGTATTATGCCGAATAACAGGGCGCCTATGTAATTGTTCTTTATCCTGTTTGTCCTGGCGACTATGCCGTGCAGAAACTCGTGGACTACAACAGCCACGGATATCGCCGCAAGGAATGCCAGCGCGAGGTACCATGGAATGCCTATGAACCCGAATATCAGAGGCACTGCGCCTGGAGGAGGAAGGCTTGCGCCTGCGGCTCCGTGAGGCAGCAGCAGAAATGCTATGATGCCGTACACTGTTCCAAGAGCAGATACGAGCAGCGTGCCTATGAGGAAGACTGAGAACCCTCCGATAACAGAAACGGCAAGAAGAGCAATTGCCAGGTAATAGTAGTAGTTGCTGCCAGCCACTGCCGCCCCGCTGGCTTCAGTCTTTGCTATTATCTGCTGGTTGAAAAGGCCCATCACCGCGTATTGGTACTGCAACGCGATAAGCTGCATGAAGAGTATGGCGGCGACTCCTGCAAATACTGCCTTCTTGCTGACGTAACCTTTGAAAAGGAAATAGGAGAGTATGCCGAAGCCCATCGCCAGACCGAATTCAGGTATTGCACGCCACAGCCGCGTGTTATTCTTGGAGAGCCCGTCAAGCATCTTCAAGCCCTTCTTGGTGCGTGGCATTACGAAGCCGAGGCCTCCGGGCCAGCCGTTTATTGAGGAGATGGCGAGCCCGGTGAATAGGAGGGCGACGAATGCAAGAGGTATGGCGTAATTGCCAATCAGCCCTCCGCTGATGCTCAGCAGTACAAGAAGCAGAAGGCATGCTATGAAAAATATTAGGGTGAGTGGAACGCGCAGAATGCCCTGCAGCTTCAATACATCCTTATCCTGTTGGACCATGAGGCATTCCTCGGCGATATTTGAACATATGGGATATAAATTAATGCTAAGATATATATCCATGCTTTCGGCTAGATGCGCCGTGTATGTATGCACGCGCAGTGAATGGGGTTTGCATGTACGAATGTGAAATATGCGGGAAGAAGGCAGATACTGTCTATCGCATAATGATAGACTCTGCGGAGATGCTGGTCTGCAGGAGTTGCGCTTCTGGGAAGAAGGTGCTACAGGAGCTATCAGAGAGCAAGCCGGCGCAGGCGACCAGGGAAAAGAAGCGCGCTGATTCTGCGGATGAAGTTATCGCGGATTACGGAGGGGAGATACGCAAAGCACGGGAAAGGATGAACATACCCATAAACGTTCTTGCCGAGATGCTTAACGAGAAGGAGAGCACCCTCCACAGGGTGGAGAGCGGAAAGATGCTGCCGAGCATAGGTCTGACAGCGAAACTGGAGAAGGAACTTGGAATAAAACTGACCTCGAAGGCCGATGAGAAGGCGAATGCAGAGATGCACGGCAAAGAAGAGCCCATAACGCTTGGTGACGCTGCAGTGCAGAAGAAAAAGGAGAACGGGAGGTGATTCTCTGGCGGTTGACCTAGGAAGCTTTGTTTCGGAAGTCAAGGAGAGGATAGCGTTCGAGGAGCTTTCTGGAAGGACGATAGCGGTAGACGCATACAACACAATATACCAGTTTCTCTCAATCATAAGGCAACCAGATGGAACTCCGCTCACGGATCTCAAAGGAAGGGTGACGAGTCACCTCTCAGGAATTTTCTACAGGGTGATAAACCTCAGGGAATACGACATACGTCCTGTCTTCGTTTTCGACGGGATACCACCGCACCTGAAGCAGAGGACCATAGAAGCCAGGATAAAGCGCAGGAACGACGCCCTTGAGGAATGGGCGAGCGCTAGGGAAAAGGGACTTCTCGAGGAAGCCAGGATTCACGCGATGGCGAGCACAAGAATAAACAGGGAGATAGTCGAGAGCTCCAAGGAGCTGCTCTCACACATGGGAGTTCCATTCATACAGGCTCCGAGCGAGGGGGAGGCTCAGGCGGCAAGCATGACCAACGCCGGGCTTACATACGCAGCGGCCAGCCAGGACTACGATCTGCTGCTCTTCGGCTCCGATGTCATAATAAGGAACCTGACACTCACTGGCAGGCGGAAGCTGCCGAGGAAGAACACTTATGTGGAGATAGAGCTTGAGAGGATATTCATGAACAGGTTCTTTGATAATCTTGGCATTAACAGAGAACAGCTCATAGCAATGGGCATGCTGGTAGGCACGGACTTCAACAGAGGAATAGACAAGGTGGGTCCTAAGACCGCGCTCAGGATAGTGAGGGAACACAGAACGCTCAGTGGAGTCGTTAGCTTTGTTAGGGAAAAATACGGGGCAGAATTCGATGCGGATCCTGAAGAAGTCATGGCAGTGTTCGAAAAGCCGGAAGTGAGAAAGATGTCACAGGAGGAGTTCAGCGCCATTGTAGGAGATGCCAGACCCGACAGAGAAAGGATAATCAGCTTTATGTGCGGGGAACACGGCTTTTCCGAGGAGAGAATTGGGAAATTTATAGACAGACTTCTGGGATCGGAGGAGAAAAAAGGCCAAAAAGGTATAAATAGTTGGATGTAGAGAGGATAACGTGGTTAAGATGCAGAAGACCGTGAGCAAAAAACACAGGAAGGTAGGTAAGGATTATAGGAGGAAGACTAAGAATTCCAAGCTTAAGAAGGCACACAGGAAAAGGCTTAAGAGAGTAAGAAGGTAGCCGGATCAGGTTATATCCGCATACATCCTGTCGTTGAACTCATAGGCGGTGGACTCTGAACCAGTTCTTCCCATCGCCTCGCGCAGCATGGACTCTTTGCTGTCGAATACGCGAATGCCTTTCTCAATATCAATGTACGTCGTAAGCCCAGCGTGCTCGAAGTATACAGCTATGCTCCGCTCTGCTTCCCTTGTGAGCACCAGTACTCGGGAAGAGGTATTTCCTAGCGCTATAAGTATGCTGCACAGGAGCACGGCCTTGTCGAAGGCATCGCCTGCGGCATTGCGCATTGTCTCTGATGTCCTCTGCCAGAACTGGATCGGCAGCGAGATCGTGCTTAATGAATCAACGTACCTGCGCGCCGAAACGGCTGCACTGGCAAAGTCGGTGTCATAGGAATAGGAGCTCCCCTTTATTCCCTCGGCAAAGGAGACCACCGCATCATCTTCAGGCGTAACCAGCCCCGGAAGCTCGGCAACGTAAAGATTCTCATTCTCCTCTATGTAGTCACGGTACCGCATTATAACCGAGAGGTATAGGTCGTTATATTTTTTTAGCAGGTCTTCATCCATGATGCTCGCCGATGTTGTGCGATCAGCCCAGCACTATCATCGTTTTCGTGTTGATGATGCCTGCCTTTGAGTGTATGTAATCAAGGAGTATCTCCTTGAAGTGCGTGGTGTCCTTCGCTATCACCTTCAGTATCATGTCCGCGTCGCTTGTGGTAACGAATCCCTCCCTTACGTACATTATATCGAGGAGTTCTTTAAGTAGCGTGTCCTGGGTGCGATTAAGACTCTTGAGCAGGTTTATATCAACACTGACCATGACGAATGCCATCAGGGAGAAGCCTGCCTTCTTCCAGTCTATCTCCCCCTTGTAGTTCTTTATAATCTTCTCCCGTTCGAGCCGCTTTATGCGGAAATGGACGGTAGAGAGTGGAGCGTTCATCTTCTTTGCCAGGCTGGTGTACTTTATCGTTCCGCTATCCACGTTCGCTATTAATTCTTCATCAAATTCGTCCATTATTGTAATTTATGCAGTAAAATATAAAAAGATTGGTAGTGCATTTGCAAGAAATCTATATTTTTAATGCAAGGATATTTATACAGGCTCGGACATTAGTTATAGCGGATGCGAAAGTATCCATTGCATAGATGAATCGGCATACATGGGGTATGAAAGCGGCAGTGGGATGTGGGGATCTTCTCAGGAGAGGGGCTTCAAAGCCCTCTCGTGAGGAGGAACGTTTTGTTTGGCAATACACAAATGTTATATATTAGTTATGCGCTAGTACAGTCAGCTTATTTCTTCCAAGGTAATGGAAGTGGATTCTGAAGGAAGGCGCTATAACTTATTGATTCTGACTACAGGGGGCACTATAGGCAGCGCGAGCTCTGGAGACGGCATGAAGCCGGTTGAAGGAACCAACGATAGGGTTGTACAGAAGGCGTTGAGAAAGTTGGGGGTATACGGCTTCAGCAGAAGTCAGCTGAATATAGAGACCATGCATCTGATGAACGAAGACAGCACGGACATGGACTCAGAAAAGCAAAAGCGCATCGCGCAGGCAGTATTCTCGCACATGACAGGGGCTAAATACGATGCGATAGTAGTGACGCATGGCACAGACACAATGGCAGAAACACTCTCAAGGCTCTCTTTCATGGTAAGAAATCCGAGCATCCCTGTGGTGTTCACCGGGGCCACTTACCCTATTGAGAATGCCGATTCTGATGCTGCATCTAATCTTGCAGATGCAATAGCATTCGCACTGCAAGTGCGGCATATGGACTCAAAAGGGGGCATATTTTGTG
Organism: Microcaldota archaeon; assembly: GCA_021804305.1. The sequence goes on from JAJZKF010000041.1 coordinate 5,358, forward strand.
TCTTCGGAGGCAGGGTTCTCGATGGAGCAATGGTAAGCGAGGAAAAGTTCACTATTGAGATAAACGGAAAAGACAGGGAGCACATAACGTTCATAGATCCAGATGGACTGGTAGCTACGGTTAACAATGGAAGGGTAACTTTCGAGATCAGCGG
>JAJZKF010000001.1 GCA_021804305.1 Microcaldota archaeon
TGATTGAAGAACTTTGATATACCTATTGCCTTGAGCACCTTCCTTACCCAGTTCGGGTAGCCGTTTGTGAAAAGGAATAGCCTGTATCTCCTGCCTATAGCGCCACCACTCATGATAAAGAAGAAGTACTACAGGGGTGCAACCGCGTTGGGAGACTTCGAGGAGGTGCTCTACAAGGTGACAGACCCCAAGGAGGCAGAGGGCAAGGGCAATCTTGAGAGGCTCGATGACGAGCTCTTCCTGATAAGCACATCCGAGCATGCCATAGCAGCAATGCTTGCGAATAATACCTACTCCGGAAGCGAGCTTCCGCTCAGGTTCGTGGGCATAAGCCCCAATTTCAGGAGGGAGGCTGGAGCGCACGGAAAGGACACTAAGGGAATATTCAGGGTTCACCAGTTCTACAAGGTGGAACAATTCGTGGTCTCTAGGCCTGAGGACTCGTGGAAGATATTCGAGGAGATGATGGGCAACGCAGAGGAGATATTCCAGGCGCTTGGGCTTACATACAGGGTGGTTAACATATGCACAGGGGACATAGGCACCGTGGCCGCCAAGAAGTATGACCTTGAAGTTTACATGCCTTACAGCGGCAAGTACAGGGAGCTCATATCCTGCTCGAACTGCACGGACTGGCAGTCGCAGAGGCTTGACATAAGATACGATGAGCATGGGGAGAGGAAGTATGCATACACGCTTAATTCCACGGCCAGCGGCTCCATAGAGCGTGCCATGGTAGCCATAGTGGAGAACTATCTCAATGATGACGGCACAATAACTGTGCCAGAAGTACTTGTGCCGTATATGGGCAAGGACAAGATAGGCTAGCGGGATGTGCTTAATGGCGGTGAAGGCGCTAGTTATAGACCTTGATGGCACATTGTATCCTCACGAAAAGGAGCTGAGCGCAGACATCGCCAGTGCCGAGAGGATAGATAATTATATTGCAAGGCACAGGCTCAGAAAGATAGGAAAGCAGCTTTCCGAAAGGGAGAGGAAGAGGCTGATAGGGCAGAGGAAGCTTTCCGCACTGATACTAAGAACGTGCGAGGCGTACGATGTCTCCAGGGAGGGGCTGTCCAGATACGCCTATGATATAGACCCGGCGGATTATGGCATAGGGAAGGATGCCAGGCTTACACGGCTGCTAGAAAAGGCGGCAAGGAGATACAGGCTATTCCTTTTCACAAACGGCTACCCGAACTGGGTAAGGAAGGTGCTCAAGGCAATAGGTATATCAAAGTTCTTCAATCATAAGAACACAGTGCATATGGGAATGCTCATATACGGCATAAAGCCGAGTGCGGGTGCATTCAGGGTCCTTGCTGATGCCGCAGGCGTTGACACGGGCGAGATGCTGCTGATAGATGACAGTGCAAAGAACGTTGCGGCCGCCAAGAGGCTCGGCATGAAGGCCGTACTTGCGCAAGGCAGCGACGGGATGCCCATATACGCTATACTTGAAGAACTTTGCAAAGGCGCGGAGTCATGAAGAATGAATATAACATACTAAGGGAGATAAAGAGGCTAAAGACCATAAGGGGTTACGGAACGGAGCTTGTCAGCGTGTACATACCGGCAGGCTTCAACCTGGCAGAGGAGGTTTCCAGGCTTAGGAACGAACACAGCCAGTCAGGCAACATAAAGTCAAAGTCGGTCAGGAGCAACGTGCAGAGCGCCCTGGACAAGATAATGCAGTACCTTAGGCTATACAAGGAGACGCCGAAGAACGGCCTTGCCATATTCGCGGGCAACATATCGGACAATCCGGGCAAGGTGGACATAGAGCTTTTCTCCATGGAGCCCCCGATACCGCTCAAGATTAACCTTTACAGATGCGACTCCGTCTTCCTGCTGGAGCCTATAGAGACGCTGGTAGGGTCCAAAGACACTTACTGCCTGCTCGTTATGGATGGCAGGGAGGCCAGCATAGCCACGCTGAAGGGGTCACACATACAGGTAGTCAAGAAGCTCAACTCCATGGTGCATGCCAAGGTCAGGAAGGGAGGGCAGTCCGCAGCAAGGTACGAGAGGGTCATAGAGGAGAGCATAGGCCAGTACCACAACAGGGTATCGGACATAATAAACGCAACTTACGCTTCAAGCCAGTTCAAGATAAAGGGCCTGGTAGTTGGAGGGCCTGGCCCTGCAAAGGAGAGTTTCATAAAGGACAACACGCTCAACTACCAGATCAAGGTCCTTGGGGTGCTTGATACAGGCTACACCGATGAATACGGGCTCCATGAGCTCGTGGAGAAGGCATCGGACCTCCTCAAGGAGCAGGAAGCAGTACAGGAGAGGAAGATCATAGAGAGGTTCATGCAGGAGATAGTGAGGAAGGACCTGGCAGTGTACGGGTACGAGGGCACCAAGAAGGCGCTAGAGGCAAAGCAGGCCAGCACGCTGATACTTAACGATACGCTCCAGCTGGAGGCGGTCACATACAAGTGCAACGCATGCGGAAGCACGATAGAGAGGATGGAGCTTGCAGGCCACAGGGAGGCCAAGCACGAGGATGGCGGGACGCTCACGATAGTGGCCGTGAAAGACGCCATAGAGGAGCTTATAGACATGGCCGATAAGACCGGGGCCGAGACCGTCTTCGTCTCAAGCGAGAGTTCGTACGGAAAGGAGTTCATGATGGGCTTCAAAGGTATCGGCGCACTGCTGAGATACCGTTAAAAAGCGCGGAAGGCACCAGACGTACTGCCACTATTCGCTGGTGCGCCCTGCATTTTTAAACGTTGTCGTACAATTAATCTGCGGTGTGGAATCAAGGTGATAGGAATGGGTCGAAAAGAATTTAGTCTGTACGAGATTGAACAATTCATAAGGGAGGCTGGAGCTGAAAAAGTGACTGAGGATGCTGTAAGGGACCTTGAACGCGAGATAGAGAAGCTTGCCAACACGCTCGCAAAGAAGGCCAAGGTGTATGCAGAGCACGCGGGGAGGAAGAAGCTGATAAGGACTTCTGATGTGAAGCTTACGCTAAAGCAGGACTATGTTATGCCTATCACAGGAAGCCGTAAAGCTTGAGCAGAAGCCCTGCAACAACGAAGACGCCTTCGAGAAGGGTAATGTATGCAGATACCTCGACCTCGTTTGCGCGCTTGAGGTTCATGACAAGATGGGTAAGGCTGTATATCTTTTTTCCATATGGCGCCTTGAAGGTGCCATCCTTCTGCCTTATGCCAAGATCAGTTACCTTGAATTTCCTGCGCAGATGCAGCACAAACTCTATTATCCATGGCAGGAATACTATTGCTCCGAAGACTTCGGCGTTGCCCATCACCATTATTGCAACGAATGTACCGCCAACTGCGTACGTGAAGCTGTCCCCGGGAATTATCTTTGAGCGGTAGAGATTGAACGGGAGGAATCCTAGTATGGAGATGAACAGCAATGCAGATAGAAGGGTGCCCATGCTGTTTCCGTACACTAAAGAGTAGATCAGGAGCCCTAGTGCTGCAACAACCGTAGTGCCCGGCTGCAATCCATCGAATCCTCCCAGTAGGTTAACGGCGTTTGAGACGAACACCACTGCAAGAGGTATTATCACAAGAGGGTAAAAATATCCGAAAGATACGCTACCCACAAAAGGCAGCGATATGTGGCTCACTCCGGCATTTATGGCCATGAGCGGAAGAGCCCCTACCAGGGTCAGTATGGGCTTCTGCCACTGCTTAAGCCCTTTGCGTATGTCCTTCATGTCTGTGGACTGCACCCTCTGCGACTTCACGTTTATGTCATCAAGGAACCCTACCATTGCTATGAGCACTATGGACAATGATACGGCAAGAAGCTGCGCAACGTTCAGTATGGGGCGGTAGACGAAGCTGGCACCGAATGTGTAAGTCAATATGCCCAGAGTTATGGCGAATGCCACGGCAAGTCCGCCGCTGCTTGCTATCCTTATGGCCTTTCCCTTGTTCCTGTCCTCGGCGATTATGCCTGCTCCGTAAAGGTAATCTATCAGGAACTTTGTCCCGAAGTATGATGCGAACAGCGTTATCGCTGCAGGAACTATTAGGGTAAGATACGAATCGTACATTGATAGTGTTAAGAAAGATAGCCTATAAAAACGCTTTCAAATAAACCTAAATATGCCGGATTGGTGGATGCATGCTCGCCGTTTACGTTTACATCGCCTTCTCAGTGCTCGTCTTCCTTGGAATGTTCGCAATAGACTTCGCCCCCAGGGAGCATGGAAAGGCAGCTGCCGTGCGCAAGAGGTTCTTTCCGCGCACGCTGGTTATAGTCCCATGCCGCGGAGTGGATCGCGGAATGGAAGAGAACCTGAAGTCCATAGGCTGGCAGGATTACCCAAACTACGAGGTGGTTGCGGTTGTGGATTCAAAGTCTGACCCAGCCTCGCAGTGCATATCTAAGGCAGGGATGCGCGCCATTCATTCTGGATACAGAGGAGGGAAGAGCAGCGGAAAGGTCTTTGCCATACTCTTCGCAATCAGGAAGTTCAGGGACTTTGATGTGTACGTTATAGCGGATTCCGATATAAGGGTGGAGAAGAACTGGCTTGCAAACCTCGTGGCACCTCTAGCCTCTGGCGCAGTGGGAGTATCCACCTCATTCCCCAAGTTCGTTCCCGAAGGAGGTGCATGGTCAAAGGTCAAGATGCTGTGGGGATTTGCAGGGCAGGGAATGATGGAATCTAGGAGGACTAGGTTTGGATGGGGAGGATCGCTTGCTTTCAGGAAGGAATTGATGGACAGGGAGGCCATAAGGATTCTTTCTAGTTCCAAGTATGCAGTTTCTGATGATATTTCGATAACAAAGGCGGCTAGGGGAAGAGGCCTGGGGATTGCGTACGTGAAGGATGCGCAGCCGCAGGTGCACTCGGCTGACGACCTGCGCACGTTTGCAGAGTGGTCGACAAGGCAGACTGCGCTAAGCATACTGGGCTACAGGAACAACCTCTACTTCGGCATAGCGTTCTATTCCGCTGAGATACTGCTCATGGCGTCTGGAATCGCCCTCTCATATGCAATATCTCCTGTATTCGTGCTTATGCTAGTGCACTTGGCCAAGAGCGAATGGAAGACCATGGAGAGGGCTGGAAGCCTGGACCCGGCCATAGCGCTCATGGTGCCTGCCATGCCATTCATATACCTGATCAACCTCGCTGCAGCTGCAAGAATGAAGAAGATAACTTGGAGAGGGAGGAGCTACAGCCTTAGGAGCTAGGCGATGCGTTCGCCCCCATGAAGCGCGTATTGGCTTCTATCATCTCAAGCGTGTTTGCAAGTGCATGTGAGATGTCATCCCTCCAGTTGGCTTTCGCACTGAAGAATCTGGACACCTCCGCCCGGTCCTTATTGGTATCTAGTCCTGCAAGGTTATCTACATATCTGCCGAGCATGTGGGTTCCGCTAGCATGCCTCTTAAGAAGCGACCTCCAGTTGGCCTCGGTCCACTCCAGCATTATCTTCCTTCCTACGGGATTCGATGAGCATATCGCAGGTATGATGTAAGAGTCCTGCAGCCTTACATTTTCAGAATCGGAATATTCCAGCGACCTTGCCAGCAGGCCCCTGTCCTTGAACATTGCAAGAGCGGCCAGGAGGCGTATCTTCTCCTCTGGAACGGATTCCCTCTCGTACCTCTTTGTTAGCACGTGTGCAACTCCCTTACCCTCGTTCCATGCGACTATGCGGTACACTGCGCCCCTTATGTTGGTATCTATCTCGCTACCCTTATCTACGAATGACCAGAACATCTCAGAGGCAATCTTGCCTACGGAGTCGTTGCCAAGCATCGCTGAAGCCATCAGGGCTGAAGGTCTAAGGAGAGTATCGTGAGGGGCCTCGCCTTTTGCAACCTTCCAGCCGAGCCTGTCCACAAGCTTATTTGAGTATTCAAGCGCAAGCCGGTCTACAGACTTGTCCGGGGAGTAGTAGAGCAGGTTATGGAGCCCGTTGAGGTGGCCGAGTATGCTCGCGCTGAGCGGGTACTTGGCATCCATGCAGAAGCTCTCCACGAAATCCAGGTATCCCTTTACAGGCGTCCTGCCTGACCTGGCGAGGGCGAAGACATCATTCTCTATCCCCCATGAATCTGCAGGGGGCATCTGCCCCTTCCTTATCCTTTCTCCCAGAATGCTGAGCTCGGGCTCGTCGTAGCTGACGCGGTAGAGCCCATTCTGGCCTGAATTTATCTTGATCCATGGGCTTTTCCCGGCAGAGATGCGCGCAGCCTTTCCAGCCATGAGGGTTGTGCTCTCCTTGCCCTGCAGGGAGTAGTTGATTGGTATAGGCCAGGTAGACTGGTCCCTTGAACCCTTAAGCAGGAAGTACCTTGACTGGCTCAGACTTACCGAACCTCCCCTCCTCGATGCCTGAACAATAGGGTATCCGGGCGTGTCTGTCCAGAACTTGGCGACCGAATATATGTCCAGCGACTTCCCGCGGCCCTTGGCAGACCTATCCACGGCCTTCCAAAGGTCGTACTTGGTTGCATTTGAATATGAATTTTCGCGCAGGTACTCCCTGAGGCCGTCCCTGAAAACAGTCTCTCCCGCATAGTGCTCCATCATGTTCAGCACCGTGCCACCCTTCTCGTAGCTTATCTCATCGAAGAGCTGGTCTATCTCGGACGGAGACCTTACCTGCACGCTTATCGGATGGGTGGACTTGAGCTGGTCAGCGGCAAAGGCCGTGGCGATAGTGTCGCGCAGGTACTCTATTTTCACGTTCCACTCCGGGAAGACATGGTCATCTGCCTTGGATGCCATGAACGTCGCAAAGCTCTCGTTGAGCCAGAGGTCGTTCCACCAGCGCATCGTGACAAGGTCCCCGAACCATTGATGCGCAAGTTCGTGGGCTATAACTTCAGCTACGCGCTGCTTCCCAGCAAGCGACGTTTTCTCGTCTGCGAGAAGTGCGGTCTCCCTGAAGGTTATTGCGCCCCAATTCTCCATGGCCCCTGCTGCGAAGTCTGGGATGCTTATAAGGTCCACCTTTGGAAGTGGATAGGCTATGCCAAAATAGTCCTCATAGAACTTTATCAGCTTGATTGCATATTCCAACGGAAGCCTTGCCATCGGCTTGCGTCCTGGAATGGTGAGCACACGTACCTTGGTCTTGCCGCACATGGCCTCTACGCTGTCATAATTGCCTACGCCCAAATACACAAGGTACGTTGACATCCTTGGCGTCTCCTCGAACCTCACCGCCTTTGTCTTTCCGTCTAAGGCGGAGGTGCTCCTGATAGGCATGTTCGAGACGCACTCCATCGATTTGCCCACCGTCAGCGTGATATCGAATGTTGCCTTGAAGGCAGGTTCGTCGAAACATGGGAAGGCATTCCTCGCATTTGCGGCCTCGAACTGGGTAGTCAGGAGAAATCGCTCGGACTTCCCATGCACATACCGGCTCCTGTAGAAGCCGTACATACGGTCATTGTTTATTCCGGTGAATGCCATGCGTATGGAGATCTTACCGCTGACGGGTGCCTTCAGCTCCAGGCCTATACGCTGCTTCTCCTTGTAATATCTGACAGTTGCCCCGTTCGCATGGCCGTTTAGGTATACGGCAGCTGAGTTTATCTCAAGCTCGGAGGCATTGAGCAGTATGCTGCGCGTAGGCTTTTTCACGTCGGCATCTATCTCCACTGTGCCATCGTACTTGAATGTCTTCATGTCGGGCTTGAAGTTGAGGACGTACCTTGAAGGTACGACATTGTCTCCAAGCGTCTCGTAGTCTACATTATCTTCAGAATATTCTTTCATGCTAATCTTCCTGAGCTTCCAGATCCTTAATGGACTTTATTATTTCCTTCTCATGACCCAGAGGAGTCACTTTTGGGAATATCTTAGCTATCCTGCCCTTTTCATCAATTATGTAGGTCTTCCTCAGCGTCCCCGGGCCGAACACCCCGCGGTTACCATACGCGTCGTACTTCTTGATTGTCTCCCCTGATGCGTCTGAGAGGAGGAGGAATTTAAGCCCGTACTTTTGTACGAATTTGCAGTGCGACTCGTATCCATCCTTGCTTACTCCAACAACTGACGCGCCCAGGGAAGCCAGTTCCTTCGTCTTCGAGTTGAATCCTTTTGCCTCGATTGTGCAGCCTGGGGTGTCGTCCTTTGGATAGAAGTATAGAACAAGATACCTTCCCTTGAATTCGGATATGCTGTGTGGCTTTCCATCAGACCCTTCGAGGCTGAATGATGGAGCAATAGAGCCTTCTGATAACATACCTACCGTTGTGATATCCCAGCAAAAACATATAAAAGTTATTACAGATATAATTATCTGCGGCGGTTTCTCTCAAAAGCCAGGGTGTCTTGACGTTCTCTAAATTTTTAAGCAGTATCCTTGGAGGCAAGAAGGGTAAGGGTAGCGAAGTCACGATAACTTCTGTGAACATAAAGTTCCTTGGAGGCACGCACAGCCTCGGCGGCCTTACGCCCTCTGGCGAGACGTTCGAGTATGTGATACCCTTCCAGAACAGGATGGGGAGCGATATGCTACCGGATAGCCTGAAGGGGCCGAGCGTAAGAATCAGTAAGATAATGCTGGGGCCTCCGTTCGAGCTGGTGAGCGTAGAGCCTTCACTGCCGGTGGATGTGCAATATAAGTCAAAGATCTCTTTCAAGCTAAGGATAAAGACGCCTTCGATGGCATACAACGGACCCATGTCAGTGGACTTCGGAAACGATTCGGCAGGGAACATAGCAGTGAATGTGCACAAAGTCATACTGCGCAGGGGAGAGAACTCTGTTGAGCTGGAGAACTCCGAGATTGTAGCGACAATGCAGAAGTCGCAGGTGTTCAGAAAGGAGATACAGCTTTACCAGATAATGAGCCTCAACGACACACTGAAGTCCGTTGAAGTTAGCGCTCCGTTCGAGCTGGTGAGCGTAGAGCCTTCACTGCCGGTGGTAGCAGACAGGAAGGATAGCTACATGATAAGCGTTTATATTAAGGCTCCGCAAGCCAGCTATTCCGGAGATATGGAGATAAGACTGAGTTGATTATGATGCATTACATAGTATCGGTGCCGCTGAACGAGAATATAGCGTCGTTTATAGGGAAGAAGGGGTCTGAGGAGAGCCTTGTGTTCTACAACAGGAGACTGGACGACAAAGTTATCGTAGTGCTGTACCCAAGCAACGATGAAGTGAAGCAGCATTACGCCATAGCAGAGTCGATGCTTCTGTCCGGGCAGATAGTCATAAGCACGGCCAGCATAGACAAGCTGTTCGGCGAGGTGATAGTCGCAGCTTCGCTGATAGACAAGCACGTAATACTCACTGACGAGAACGACGTATCAGGCATACTTGCAGGAGGGATCATGAAGGACTATGAGATCTCTTCAAAGGAAGAGCTTCTGCAGAAAATAACGTCGCGCGCCATAAATGGCGATGCAGGCAGCGTTCGCGTTGATGTGGACCACATCTTCCCAGTCAAGGGCATAGGGACGGTAGCACTTGGCATTGTAACGGCAGGGAAGGTAAAAGTGCATGACACGCTCTACTGCACTTCAGGAAAGCAGGTGTCGGTAAAGTCGATACAGAGCCAGGACACGGATATACAGGAGGCAGGAATAGGCACACGAGTGGGCCTGGCACTCAAGGGAGCTGAACCTGACGACATGGAGAAAGGGGATCTGCTTCTGTCCACACAGGCGGCAAAGGCGAGATCCGCAAAGGCTAGCCTGAAGGTAAGCGCGCTGGCACACGAGAATGTTGCAGAGCAGTCACGCTACATTTTCGTATCGAACTTTACGCACGTGGTTGTGAAAGTGGTGAAGCTAGGCACAGGAGAGTGCGAGCTCTCGTTCGAGAAGCCGATATCGATACTCAAGGGAGACAAGTTCTTCCTGATAAGGGACCGGGGACCCAAGATATTCGCCTCCGGCACAGTCCTTGAGGCAATGGCCTAATATTTATCCCACATCTCCCAGAATTGGTCCAGCAGCTTATCCACCTTATCCTGCTCTTCGGTTACTTCTATGGCCTCCACGTTGCTGTGCATGCCCTTGTAGGTAAGGTTTGCAGATCCCATGACGGCCTGTCTTTCTGACACATACATCTTTGCATGCACAAATCGGTCTGGCACCTTGAGGTGTATGCGCCTTGACCTGGATGAGGATGACCGGTACTTCGCCATGCCTATGACTAAAGGTATTGCTGGGGCGAGCAGGGCGTATCCATAGATTCCAAGTGCGATGAATGCGTAAAGGAGTGCTGCAGAGAACAGGCCATACACTGCAAGTGTGGGTAGGGACCCTCTGCGCCTTAGTACATGCCTGGCCCCCTCGTCCATGGATGACGATATTATGTAGAACTCGGATCTTGAAGCGTTTCTGAAAATCCTCTCGGCATAATACCGGTCCAGATATGGCGAGACGATGTGCATCCTACGGGAGGTGTCGAGCATGCGGTCGATGTGCCTGTAGCTGTCGCTGCCGTAATGGTACGATGCCCTTTCGCGAGGCAGGCCGAACATGATAGTTCATACATAGGCAAGATTAATACGCATGCACCAGCTGGGAGAGGCTGATGGAAGGGGAATAGAAGGCAAAATAGCATTTTAATACATTTCGATGTAACATTAAAAGTGATTGGTGGTTGTGTGAGAAATGAGACCCTTTCGTTCCTTATTGCGGCGTTTGCCATACTGGTAATAGCATCCGTGCTTGCACTTGGTGTTCTTTATCCAAATGGGCTTGGAGGTGGAAGAGGGAAGTCATACATATCGGTATCAGCTACTGGGTCGGCGTATGGAACGCCGCAGATGGCAACGCTTTACGTGATAATGAACGGCAGCGGCGCCACTACTGCAATAGCATCCTCCAACCTGTCCCTTACGCTTTCCGAGTTCAATAATTCCATTTCCAAGTATGTGTCAGGCAATCTAAGCAAGGTAACAACACAGTCTTACACGCTGCTAAGGTACAACCAGACATACGTGGCAACGGAGATGGTATCGGTGGCACTGCCGGACATGTCCAATGTGAGCCCGGCGATAGGGGACCTCTCACAGATAAAGAATGTTTACATAAGCAGGGTAAGTTCAAGGCTCACTGGGCAGCAGGAGGCTACGCTTAGAAAGCAGGCATTGCAGTCAGCCATGCTTAATGCAAGCGAGCAGGCGGCGGCCCTTGCGCCTAACAAGACGCTCACAATATTAAACATCACTGCTGCGCAGCCGTACATATACCCCAACGTGGCATTCACCTCTGGAGCTGCATACCAGAACCCGCTCTTCTATACAGGCACCGAGACCCTTACGCAGTCGGTTTATGTAATCTACTCATATGGCTAAAGGATAATGGTGGCCTATGCCACCATGGCCCTTTGGCTTTGTGACGCAGCGAATCAGTCATACTTCAGACTTTTTATAGGAACCCAGGACCTTGACAAACTTTGCGCGCTTGCGCAGTTCGGATAATGCCATGACCACTTTAGGATCGCCTTTGTCTCCTTTGAAATCCACGTAGAAATTGTACGACCAGGGATGGCCCACCACTGGCCTGGACTGTATGAAAGTGAGGTCGATGCCGTTAGATGCAAATGCCCCTAGGGCATTGAACAGTGCACCGGCAATAGGTCGGGCCGCGAATACTACCGAGGTCTTTTCTCCGCGAGCCGCTGCCGTCTTCGATACGACCAGGAATCGGGTGTAGTTCTTCTTGTTGGTGGATATGGATCGTGCAAGTATTTTCATATGGTATAGTCTTGCAGCATATGGGGAGGCTATGGCAGCTGCATCAGGCATGCCAGTCTCCTTCAGCATCATTACGCTGCCTGCGGTGTCATAGTAGGGTATAGATCCGAGGCCGTGACGCTCAAGGTACTCCCTGCACTGGCCCAGAGCCTGAGGATGCGAGTAGACGCGCTTTACCTCTGGCAGTTTGGTGCCCGGATTGGATATGAGGCAATGGTCTATGCGCATTGTTATCTCTTGCATTATGTTTAGCCTTAGCCCGATAAGATTGTCGTATGTGGCAGTTACCACGCCCTCGATCGAATTTTCTATTGGCACTATCCCAAGATCGGCCCGCTTCCCCACCGCCTTGAATACCTCGGAGATGTATTTGCAGTGCACGGGAACCATTCCGGCGAATGCGTTGTATGCTGCCTGCTCAGTGTACGAACCGGCTTCACCATATATGGCAATCTTCATGAAATCAGCATTTGCAACGGGATAACCACGGGTGGAATCGCCGCGTGTGATATGGGATTATGATAAAAGTTATATACCATATCCCTAGTATTATATAAGATATCCATGGCAGGCAACCCTGATACGCGAACGCCTTCGAATGAAGGCAGGGCAGGCTGGTTTTCAGGAAAGAATCTAATTTCTATAAAGGATTTTAGCAAGGCGCACATAGAGGACATGCTTGATAAGTCAGAGGCCATGCTTCACTCCCTGGAGAGGCACGAGCGCAGGCTTGACCTCCAGAGCAAGATAATGGCAACTCTCTTCTTCGAGCCTAGCACCAGGACAAGGCTCAGCTTTGAGAGCGCCATGCAGAGGCTTGGGGGAGGCGCCATAGGCTTTGCGGACGCAAGCACATCATCCAGTGCCAAGGGAGAGACGCTTGCCGACACAGTAAAAATAGTGTCATCCTATGCAGATATCATAGTCATAAGGCACCCAAAGGCGGGCGCTATGGCCGAGGCGGTGGAGAATGCTAGCGTGCCCGTGATAAACGCGGGTGACGGCATAGGAGAGCACCCGACTCAGGCGCTTATTGACCTATTTACTATAAGAATGGAGAAGAAGAGGCTTGGAGGGCTTGACATAGCGCTTGTTGGAGACCTCAAGAACGGAAGGACAATACATTCACTGGCATACGCACTTGCGATGTTCGGAAACAACCTTACGCTGATAGCGCCCGACGCCCTGCAGATGCCTGAAGGGATGGTTGAAGACATAAAATCGAGATATCATGTGGAGGTATCCAGGTCTGACTCGCTTGATGAGGCAGGAAGGTGCGAGGTCGTTTACATACCACGCGTGCAGAAGGAGCGCTTCACAGACATTGATGAGTACCACAGATTTGCCAAATACTATGTAGTGAACAGGGACTTCCTTGAAAAGGCTGACGGAGACCCCATAATAATGAGCCCGCTTCCCAGGACCGAGGAGATATCCAGGGACATAGACAACATGAAGAATTCTGTTTACTTCAAGCAGGCATCTTACGGAGTTCCGGTGCGCATGGCGATCCTTAGCATGATCCTTGAAGGCATCAAGTAGCGTGAAAGGTGTTGGCTTGGATCTTGGCAGGGCAGTTGCCAGGTGCACTTATCAAGATCATTTGGGGAGGCTAGAGCTTTAGCCGTTTAATGCAAAACTGCATGTTGGGGAGAAACCAGGCTGCTGGCCCTGCGATGGGGGTTGATTCTTCCTGAAGGTCAAATCTGGCGATGCTCCATACGGCCCTAACTTCAATTTGATCCCGCATCGGAATGAAAAATGAGAAATTCGCCCAGGATGGGATTTGAACCCATAATCCCCGAAGGGACCGGTTTGCTTGTGTGCATCATCTTGTATCAGCTCTTGAATAAATCAAATTCAAGACCGGCGCAATACCGGATTTTGCTACCTGGGCACAAACTGATATTTTACAGACCAACTTTATAAAGCTTCATTACCTCTTAATTTTGCTATTTGTCCGGTACAGGTGGAATAACATGGATGACGCGGCGTTTGACAGGATGCTTAGGATATGCAGGCTAAGGCTTTCGGGAAGCGAGAGGGACAGGATCAAGGCAGATATTGACAAGGTGATCACATATTTCGACACCATAGAGAGTGTTGACTGCGACGGCTACTCCCCCGCGTACCAGCCAGTGGAGATGCCTGCGCGCACAAGGGAAGACAGGACGGATGTGTTCCGGGAATCTGACAGGCTGCTGAAGAACTCAAAGACATACAGATTCTACATGGTAGGGCCGAAGATATGAGAAGCAGCATTGATGAATTTGAAGAGAAGGAGAAGCCTGATGGTTACTACGAGCGCACGCTGAAGGAGCTTTCGGACATGAACCAGAAGTTCCACATATTCAGCAGAATGCCCCAAAGCATGGAACATGGTTTCCAATTCAGCGTGAAGGACAACATATGCGTAGATGGAGTGGAGTCAAGTGCATCGGCAGAGATACTTGAAGGATACGTTCCACCGTTTGACGCGACTGCCGTGGAGAGGATGCGTGGCAGGGGATTTTCATTCATAGGAAAGACAAAGATGGACGAGTTCGGATTTGGCACGTTTGGCATAAACTGCGCGGAGCATCCGCTGAATCCGATAAACCCGGAGTATGTGACAGGAGGATCTAGTGCAGGTGCAGCAGCTGCAACTGCTGTGATGAAATATCATGTAGCTATCGCAGAGTCGACAGGGGGGTCCATTTCATGCCCTGCTGCGTTCTGCGGAGTTGTCGGATTCACGCCCACATACGGGCTTGTATCAAGGTATGGGCTGATAGACTATGCAAACTCCCTTGACAAGATAGGGATAATGGCAAGGCGCTCTGCTGACATAAGGCATGTTTTCGATGTGATTAAAGGAAGTGACAGGTATGACACCACCTGCATAGACCGGGAAGTGAACGCAGACAAGAGGACAAAGCTCATAATCGTAGATCAGCTAATGCAGAACATTGACCAGGCAGTACTAAGCGCATTTGACAGGTTCACATCGAAGCTTGAGAGCAGGGGATATGAAGTAGTGCACAGGTCAATACCTTTCATAGAGAAGGCCATACCTGCATATTACATAATATCCACTGCAGAAGCATCCACCAACCTTGCCAAGTACACCGGCTTCAAGTATGGAAAGAAGACTGAGGACTTCTCGCAAGGATACAACGAGTTCTTTACAGAGGCCAGGTCGAGTTTAGGGACTGAGGCAAAGAGAAGAGTGATCCTTGGAACTTTCGTTAGGAGTGCAAGCGTCAAGTCCAAGTATTACGAGAAAGCCCTCAGGCTCAGACGCATGCTTATCGAGGCCATGGGCAATGTGCTGTCAGAAGGGTTCATAATATCGCCGACGATGCCGATAATGCCACCGAAAGTGGAAGAGGCCGCAGGGCTAGACCCTGTAAAGGCGTACAGCATGGATTCCATAACGGTACCGCCAAACCTGGCAGGATTCCCACACATCTCGTTCCCTTATGATTACTCTGGGGATTTCCCCATGGGCGCGCAGCTGATAACTTCCCACTTCAATGACTATGCGCTCATGGATTTTGCAGGAGCATGGGAAGAGGATTTTGAGTACAGGTTCAAATACAACGTTGGTTCTTTATGAAAATAGGTTTGGAGGTACACGTAGCGCTGCCGACAAAGTCAAAGCTTTTCTGCAGCTGCAGCCCCATTGCGGAGGAGCCTAACACTGCAGTGTGCCCAATATGCCTTGGCATGCCTGGTGCAAAACCCATGCTAAACGCGGAGGCGCTGAAGATCTCAGTTGCAATAGCAAGAGCGCTTCATTGCGACATCATAGACAATGCATATTTCATAAGGAAGGTGTACTTCTATCCAGACCTGCCGAAATCATACCAGATAACCCAGCTTGATGGCGCCGTTGGAAGAGGAGGGTACGTCAGGGTAGGTGGCAAGAAAGTCAGGATAAGGAGGGTGCAGCTTGAGGAGGATCCTGCAAAGGTGGTGCGCGAGGATGAGTACTCACTACTGGACTTCAACAGATCAGGTGTGCCGCTGAACGAGATTGTGACAGAACCGGACATAGGGAGCGAGGAAGAGCTCAGGGGATTCGTCAGTGAGCTGAGAAGCATACTTTACTATGTGGGGGTGGACATAGACAGGGAGATGAAGATAGACTTAAACATCTCACTTGATGGGGAGCGCGTTGAGATAAAGAACGTTACCGGAATAAAGAACCTTATAGACGCCGAAAGGTATGAGTGCAAGAGGCAGGGTGAGATAATCGCGGCTGGTGGCAAGGTCAAAACCGAAACTAGATCGTACAGCGCTGAGGCCATGTCCACAGTATCATCGAGAGAGAAAGAGAGTGATGAGGAATACGGATTTATCTATGACCCGGATCTGGTGATGTACCCTGCAAATACCATCCGCACTGATGAGACCCCAATAGCAAGCGAGATTGCAGAAAGGTATTCGGCACAGTACGGTACAAATGCCGAAACGGTTAAGGAGCTTGTCATGTTCGACAGGAACGCCCTTAGGCTGCTTCGCCACGGAGCCGGCAATGGCAAGATAGGCACGGCAATAAATGCCATATCCATGCTTAGGAGGACAGACGCCATGGACATAGATGAGAAGAACTTTGACAGGATGCTCGAGTATATGGGGCGAGGGATGCTCCTTAGTGATGATGCGATAAAGGCGCTTAAGGCAGGAAATGATGTGGAGATGTCCGCAGGTGCCGTAAGTGCTGAGGAGATAGACAAGGCAATAATGGAGGTTGTGGAATCGAGAAAGGACCTCGTCGCGGAGTATTCCACAAACCACAAGGCATTCAACTTCATAGTAGGCCTGATCCTAAAGAAGTATAAGGTAAGCCCCAGATATGTATCCGAAAGGCTTAGCAAGGTGCTGGAGACAAAGCTTAAATAGTTAGGTAATCAGTTTTATCTGATTTCTAATGGATGAATTTGACTGCGGCAGCATAAACGAGGGTCACATAGGAAAGGAAGTTACAATGCATGGCTGGTGCAGGTACATACGTGATCACGGAGGAAAGCTGTTCATAGACCTGGCAGACATACATGGATCGACCCAGCTCGTTTTTGAAAAATCGATTAAAGAGGAGGCGGATAGGCTTGGAAAGGAGTTTGTGATATCAGCCACAGGAACAGTTGAAAAGAGGGAGCCCGATACTGAAGATGCCACCAACCCTACAGGAAAGGTGGAACTGTACGTAAAATCCATGGAGGTGATGAGCCAGTCGCTGGTGCCCCCTTTCGAGCTGATAGAGGAGAAGGAGAAGTTTCTGGCTAATGAGGAGCTTAGGCTAAGATATCGCTACCTTGACCTGCGCAGAAGGCCGATGATAGCCAATGTGCTGCTCAGGGACAGGATCACCAAAGCTGCAAGGAAGTACTTCTGGGAGAGGGGATTCTTGGATCTTGAGACCCCGGCCCTAGTCAAGGATAATTACGAGACAGGATCGCGCACGCTGCTTGTGCCTTCAAGGATAGAGAAGGGGAAGTTTTATGCGCTTGCCCAGTCGCCCCAGATATACAAGCAGATACTGATGGTGTCAGGCATAGACAAGTACTTCCAGATAGCAAGGTGCTTCAGGGATGAGGATCCTAGAGAGGACAGACAGCTCGAACACACGCAGATAGATCTTGAAGTATCTTTCAAGGACGAAAAATACATACAGGGGACTGTGGAGAAACTGTTCGAACGCATATTCAAGGAGGCCGTAGGGATAGAACTAAAGACCCCGTTCCAGCACATGACACATGCAGATGCGGTGAGGGACTATGGAAGCGACAAGCCGGACATGCGCTTCGCAAACAAGATAGTAGATATAACTGGGGAGCTCGGAGGGATACAGTACAATATACTGAAAAGAATAATAGAGTCCAGGGGATACGTCAAGGCAATAGCCTTTGGCGCCGATTTTGACGGGGCTAAAGGAAGGCTTGACAAGAATTTCATGCTCAAGATGATAGACCTTGCAAAGCTCTTCGGCCTGAGGGGGCTAACATGGCTGTATGTGAAGGGAGGGAGGATACATTCTGAGCCGGAGAGCATAGCAGAATCGCTAGGTACATGCGAAGAGCGCATTAGATCCAGGCTCGGAGCCAAGGAAGGGGACATTATCATAATGGGCGCAGACCTTTCGGAGAGGATCCTTCTTGACGCAATGGGAAGGCTTAGGAAAGCGATAGGGGACAAGGTGGGGATTTATGATTCGAAGTATGCATTCCTATGGGTTGATGAATTCCCTCTTTTCGAGGTGAACGAGGTGACTGGAAAGGCGATGCCGGCGCACAACCCTTTCACTGCGCCAACGGAATCCACCATAGGTTTCCTAGACACGGCACCGGAGAAGGTCAGGGGAAGGCAGTACGACCTGGTCCTCAATGGCGAGGAACTTGGCAGCGGCGCGATAAGGATAAACGATCCCAAGCTGCAGAGGAAGATAATGAGGATGTTCGGGATGGACGACGAAGCCATAGACAGGAATTTCGGCTTCTTCATCGAGGCATTATCGTACGGCACGCCTGTTGAAGGGGGCATGGGGCTTGGGCTGGACAGGATAACTGCAATGCTCGCAGGATCCCAGAACATACGCGACTTCATACTATTCCCCAAGAGCAAGAAGTTTGAGTCCTCAGTGGACATGTCGCCTTCGCAAGTGAGCCAGAAACGGCTCAAGGAGGATTATGGGCTTGAGTTCAAGGAGACGTGATTATATGATAAAGATCATTGTATTCGACATAGGCGGAGTGCTGATAAAATACGACGACAGGATGTATTACAAATACCTTTCAAGGAAGCATGATATAGACAGTGATGCGTTCTTCAAGGCAATATCAAAGTACTCCGAACAGGTTGACGCGGGAAAGATAACAACTTCGCAGCTAGAGGAGAAAATGTCGCATGCCATTGGAATACCGAAATCTGAGATAGGATATGACAAGTTCTTTCCCAACATAGCAAAGCCGAACAGGCCGGTTGAGAGGCTTGCAAGGAAGCTCTCGGAGAGATATGATATCGCAGTGCTTAGCAATGTGAACAAATCAAGGCATACGGCAGTCTTGAACGTTGTTGTTGACGGGAAGGTCTTCAAGCACGAATTCTTATCTTACAAAATCGGCGACATAAAGCCCCATCTCAAGGTGTACAGATACATGATCAAGAAACTTGGGGTGAAGCCAGGCGAGATACTTTTTATAGATGACAAGAAGGAGAACATAGATGCTGCTAAGAGGCTTGGCATAAATGGCATAGTGTACCAGAACATAGGGCAGCTGGAAAGGGATGTGAAGAGGGCATTGGGTACGGCCAGGATATAGTGCCTAAAGCAAGGCATTTGTCATCCCCATACTTAGTGATAGAAAACATGTCTCTTAAGTAGCTGGGTTAACAATGCAATGCAGCTTATAGCGCAAAGGTTCCTCTTTCTCTGACCCTTATACAGGGTGTGTGCAGAGATTTATAAGGCAGCTACAAACACGACAACCGGCAAATAACACGCTTGCATATTAAGAGTCAGGTACTAGCCCCATTCCTGCGTACGTGACACGTACGAGGTCATCCGTCCAGATACCGATAGATCTCGGCAGGGTGGGGGAAGGAGGCCATTTCCATGCACTCCTTTCGCTTCAGGTCCAGATAGGTTTCAAGGACCTCGTTTCCGAAAACAGGCTTTAGGAAGGCGTTATCGGACTCAAGCTCATCCAGGGCATCGCTCAGGCTCCTTGGTATCTCACGTACACCTAGCTTCGTGCGCTCCTCCTTGCCCATGTGCCATATGTTCTGTGAAATGACAGGATCTCCAGGATCGGATTTCTTCTTAACTCCATCCAGGGCAGCCATCAATATCGCAGAGAATGCAAGATAAGGATTTGCAGTAGGGTCCGGAGCCCTGTACTCCAGGCGCTTTGCCTTCTCGGATCCCTTGAAATATGTAGGCACCCTGACCACCGCACTCCTGTTCGACTTGCTCCATGCAAGGTATACAGGCGCCTCGAATCCGGGTATCAGCCTGCGGTAGCTGTTCACTGTGGGTGACACTATGGCAGAAAGTGCGCGGGCATGCTCAAGGATGCCACCTATGGCATACCTACCCGTGTCGCTAAGCTCCGCGTATGCATCCCCCTTGTCATACATGGCGTTCTTCCCATCTAGGGACCAGAGGCTGAAGTGGGTGTGCATCCCGGTGCCATTGTCCCCGTACATGGGCTTTGGCATGAACGTGGCTACCGTGGCGTTCCTCCTCGCGACGTTCTTTACCACGTATTTGAGTGTCTGAAGGTTGTCCGCAGTCTTGACCAATGTGGAGTACTTGAAATTTATCTCGCACTGGCCAGCAGTTGCTACCTCGTGGTGCGCAGCCTCTATCTCGAATCCAAAGCTGTCCACAAGAGTGTTTATTATCTCGGACCTTATGTCGCCAAGCTGGTCTACTGGCTCGGCAGGATAGTAGCCTTCCTTGTGCCTTATTATGTATCCGCCATTGCCTTCCCATGGCGCTTCCCTGGCGTGTATCTTGTATCCTATCCCAGAGCTTGGCATGGCCATGTCCATGCTGACAGAATCGAATATGAAAAACTCAGGTTCAGGGCCAAAATAGCTGCTGTATCCCAGTTCCCTCTGGTGCTTTTCCGCACTCTCTGCAATGCACCTTGGGTCCCTTTCGAACCTGCCCTCACTGGCGCCGCGGTGAACCTCTGCAAGCATCCTCGCAACGCCGTTTGACCAGGGTATTAGGCGGACGGTATCGGGTATTGGCACCAGGACCATATCGCTCTCGTATATCTCCGTGAATCCCCTTATGCTGCTTCCGTCCAGCTTTCCGAATCCCTCGCTGAACGACGCCTTGTCGAACGGGTTTGCCGGAATAGTTATGTGCTGAAGGCTACCGAAAAGATCGGTGAACTGCAGGTCTACCCATTTCACACCGTGGCCTTTCAAATACCCTATCGCAGCATCTACTTGTTCTTCCGTAGCCATTTTATCCCCACGAGGAGTAGTAAACCGTGCGCAGTTAATAATCTTCACTGCAAATTTCCGCGCCGGGATTATATGGGGAGTGCTATGCACATATTTTAAATTGCTAAGGCCATATATTAGTCCCCGCAGTGCATTTTCAGGTGTACCGTCGCAGATGCACAGATCACGGCCTATGCCTGTCGCTTATCCTGTTTCCATAAAGGTCGTAAAAGCTTGCATGTGCAAAATCGAATAGCTCGTTGTTCAGCATGGGTATGTGCTCTTCGGTGC
Source organism: Microcaldota archaeon (assembly GCA_021804305.1). The sequence goes on from JAJZKF010000001.1 coordinate 20,925, forward strand.
CGTAGCCGACACGGCTGCCTATTATCAATCTGTTGAAAGCTGGCGCGTTCACAAGCCGTATTGCGCCATTATATTCCTTGTAGTGCCTGTGCATGCCTTCGCCCACCTCGGCAACAAGCCAGGCCTTGCTGTCAGTGCCATTGACAGAAGCGGCTATGTGGCCATGGCCGCATGCTATGTATCCCTTTTTAACCGCATCTGCAGAGGGCATGGCATTGCCATGCATCAAGGCGACATCTTCCAGTAGCACCTCCTTGCTGACCTCGACATCGAAACCCATCTCCGCAAGCATAGTGTCCAGGTATGCGTCGTGGTTTCCGCGCGCTATCCTCACCTCGAAGCCTTCGAGGGCGCTGAAGAATTCGCGTATGAGCGACTTCTCGGCTAAGGTGACATGGCCTATGCTGTCCTTCACATCCCCTAAAAGCACCAGGGACTTCGAGCGGTTTGCCTTGCATATGGAGACCAACTCCTGCGCCATCTTTGCAGTGGCCCTTGGAAAGGATATCTTGGACTCCTCAAACTTCGCTTCGATGCCTATGTGGAGGTCTCCGGCAACCACTACACGTTCGCCTTCCACCAGAAGGGCAGGCACCCCGTTTATGAATGAGATTGGCAAATTATCACATGATGCGCATGGATAATGGCTGCCGCATAGCCTTTATATGTTCTGGTCGAAGATATCTAATTGGGTCTTGAGGAATTTTGATGGCAAATGGCACAGTTTCCATAGGCAAGATATTCGGAATAGGGATAGAGCTTCACTGGATGTTCA
>JAJZKF010000042.1 GCA_021804305.1 Microcaldota archaeon
AAAAGGGGTGAAGGCAGGCATGATAGTGCCTTTCGGCAAGGACTGGATAAAGTACGCAATGAACAGCGCACCAGAAAGGTATATGAGATTTGTTGCTGGTAAGTTGCTAAGGGAGGATCAAGATGACGCTCAAATCGAATAAGAATACCTTCAACCTCAAGAAGAGCGGAAAGGGGAAGGTGGCAGTCATTACCGGCGGAGGGGGCAGGATAGGAAGGAGCCTTTCGCGCGCATTGGTAAGGGGAGGATATGAGGTAAGGGCGCTTTCGATGGAGAAGGAGTTCGTGAAGACGATGCCTGCGGGAGTGGTCCCCTACGTTGGGAACTTGACGGACAAGAGGGTGATCGACGAAGCCTGCAAGGGAGCCGATGTGATGTTCCACCTGGCTGCGATAGTGAGCGAGTACAAAAGACCTGTGCAGGAACTTATGGACGTAAACGTCAAGGGCACAGCAAATGTACTTGATGCATGCAGGCAGCATGGTGTAGGGGACATCATATTCACCAGCAGCATAGACGTCTATGGCCGTACGCATGAAGGAGTCATAACAGAGGATACCGAGCTGCGGCCTACGGACAAATACGGATACAGCAAGATGCTCGCGGAGAAGGAGATAGTGGAATACGGAGACAAGATAGACTACACCATACTGAGGATAGCTACTGTGTACGGGCTCGGATTCGAAGAGTCTTATTTCAAGGTCTTCAAGGCCGTAAAGGAGGGAAAGGCATACATCATAGGCACCGGGAAGAACAACCTGTCGATGGTGCACATAGAGGACGTCATAGACGGGTTGATAATGGCATATGAGAGGAAGAGGGGAGGCAAGAGCATATACAACCTGAGCGACGGGGTGAAATACACGCAGGAGGGGCTGTTCAACATGATAGCAGACATGCTGAAGACCGCAAGGCCGGCAAAGCACATAAATCCGATAGTGGTGAGCCTGGTGGCTAAGAACAGGGGGCTTGACAGCGATGAGCTCAGGTTCCTGATGAGCAACAGGGTCATAGACATAAGCAAGATAAAGAAGGAGCTCGGATACATGCCCAGCGTTGACATAAGGGATGCCGGAGTAGACATGATCAGGCAGTTCATAAACAAGTAGGTTTGCAATTATTCGGCGGTAGGTACTATGAATACGAAATTTGGAAAGACTGAAAAGTACATATACGAAAGGCTTGAGGAGAAGGGAGCACTCATGTTCATGCTGATAGATCCAGTGGACTACAGGACTCCTGAGCTCGCGATAAAGACCGCCAGACAGGCGGAGGAAGGCGGGGCTGACCTGATACTCGTGGGAGGCAGCATAGGAGCGCAGGGAGAGCTGCTTGATTGCGTGATGAAGGGAGTGAAGGAGAGCGTCTCGTCGCCTGTCGTGCTGTTTCCTGGGAACATAGCCACTCTTTCGAGATATGCGGATGCCATATATTTCATGTCGCTCCTCAATGCAAGGAGCACTTACTGGATAACGCACGCGCAGATGCTCTCTGCGCCGATCGTGAAGCAGATGGAGATAGAGCCCCTGCCTGTCGGCTACATAGTAGTATCGCCGGGGGGCACTGTCGGGTGGGTCGGAGACGTCAATCTTGTGCCTAGGGAGAAATCGAAGATCGCGTCATCGCTTGCGCTCGCGGGCCAGTATCTCGGGAACAGGTTCATAGTCACTGATGTAGGCTCGAACCCGAGCCTGCAGGGAGAGGGCCCTGTGCCCCCAGACATGATAAGGGCAGTGAAGGACGCAATAACAGTGCCGTACATAGTGGCAGGTGGGATAAGGGATGTTAACAGCCTGAAGGCCACGCTGAAGAGCGGGGCAGACATCGTCCAGATAGGTACCGCGATAGAGAAGTCGTCAAAGGCGATGAAGCAGGCTGAGCTATTTTCCAAGATAGTGAAGGAGGAAGGGGCGAAGAAGGCCAAAAAACAGGCATGATTGCTGTGCATGAGATAACCGCCCTTGAGCTTGGGCTTGTGATAAAGGAGCTGAAACAGAAGGTCGTGGGAAGCTACCTGAAGAAATTCTATGACCTGGGGAACGGATCCTTCAGGATATCTTTCCACTCGCAGGGCACCAACTTCATGCTGTACTGCAGCCTGCTGCTTACGCTCAACGAGACAAGCTATGCAGAGGAGGCTGGTGCGGCGACAAATTTCGCGATAGCGGTGAGGAAGAGGATCGACGACTCGAAAGTGATGGGCATTTACCAGCATTCCAGCGACAGGATAGCCGTGATAGAGGTGCAGGCAGGGAGCGCAAAGCACAGGATGATCATGGAGATGTTCGGGAAGGGCAACCTGATACTCGTGGACGGGGACGACAACATAGAGGTATGCTACAGGACGATATCGTACAGGGACAGGGATGTCAGGCCGAGGTCGAAGTACGTCTTTCCTGAAGGCGCCAGCATAGAGCTTGATGGTGCCGATTCGGTATCTGTGGCCGAGATGCTCAATTCTGTATCCGTCTCGGGAGGCAGGCTAATATCTGAGCTCTCGAAGCGCCTGAACATAGGCCCGATATACCTCGAGGATATAATAAAATCTGCGGGACTTGATCCAAGAGGAAAGCTGGACAGGGATGGGGTTGAAAGGCTCGGGGAGGAGATAATGTCATTCCTTGACAGGATAAAAAGACCTGCGCCTGCGGTCTATATGAAGGATGGGGAGATAATTGACTACTCCTTGGTTCCACTCAGGAAGTACGAAGGACTGGATCGCGAGGAATGCGTGACGATAAGCGAGATGCTTGACAGGAGCAACCTTGGAGGGAGGACTGCAGCGAGGGATGACAGTGCTAAGAACAGCACCGAAGAGATCGATTATGTGATAGCGGAGCAGGAATCTCTGGTCAAGGGATTCGCAGAGGATTCTGCAAGGTATGCCGAGGCCGGCAGGCTCATATTTGCGCGCATGGGAGAGATAAATTCCGCCATAGACAGCATAAGGATTAAAAAGAGGCCGGAGCTTGAGGAGCTTAAAGCCGAATTCCCTGAGCTCAGGATAACAGTATTGAACCTCAAGGACAAGAAGATAACGATTGAGGTGTAGCCGCAGTGGAGACAAAGATAACAATGCTTGGGACGTCCGGGTCTTCGCCAACCAAGACGCGCGCGATGCCAAGTGTAGCATTGAGCTATAACGGAGATGTGCTGCTCTTTGACTGCGGCGAGGGCACGCAGATGCAGATGCTGAAATACGGCATAAACTCTTCGAGGATAAGGGCGATATTCATAAGCCATGCGCATGGAGACCATGTGATAGGATTGGCAGGACTTGCCAGGACAATGGCGATGAACAGGAGGCAGTCGCCTCTTGACATATTCGCTCCGGCAGGATCGGAGAAGACAATAAATACGCTCATATCCTTCGACAAGGCGATGATGACATACAGGATAATGGTGCATGGGATACGGAGCGGGAAGATCTACAAAGGCAAGGGGTTCTCAGTGACAGCATTTGCACTGGACCATTCAGTACCTTCGTGCGGATATGCATTCAGGGAGGACGACAGGATGCGATTCAACGAGGATAAGTGCAAAAAGCTCGGAGTGACTGGAGAGATGCATTCGGTTATACATAGGCTTGGCAGCCTGAAGATAGGGAAGAAAGTAATAAAGCTTGGCCAGGTTGCACGCAGGCAGGCAGGAAAGAAGGTTGTATATGCATCTGACACCAGGCCAACTAAGTCTACGGCAACGGCTGCCAAGAATGCAGATATTCTCATACATGAATCGTCTTACTCGTACTCAGAAAGGAAGCTTGCGAAGGAGAGGAAGCATTCAACATCTGCCGAAGCGGCTGCCATAGCGAAGGAGGCAGGAGCCAAGCTGCTTGTATTGACGCACATAAGCGCAAGATACAACAATGCTGATGCTATGGAAAACGAGGCGACGAAAGTATTCAAGAATACGAAGATTGCCAAGGACGGAGATGTTATAATTGTTTAGAGCAAAATCATTCTGTCTGGAGGCATCGTCTAGTGGCAGGATAGCAGATTGACATTCTGCGGGCAGGAGTTCAATTCTCCTTGCCTCCATCTAACTCTAATTCTTTGAAGTATCATAGATAAGTAATGCAAATTATTACTTTCTTAGTAGGATGTATAGGATCTCTGCTATGCGATCTCCCAATTTGTCTACGGTGCCTCTGACGCCAGTTTTTTTCTGCGACTCTGATGCGCTGCGCCGGTCTTCGACTGGAATTATGAGCGCAACGCTGGCGACATCGCCTGCCATGTTTTGTTGGCCTACGCTAAATCGGCCGACACCATTGCCTGTGAAGACATAAAGAACCAGATGTCCATCCCCTTCATGTGCAAAGGCACGCTCTGAATCCGGGAGCTTTTTCCAAGCATCTTGAGAGACAGAAACAAACGTAAAATTTTCGTAGTCTATCCTGCAGAACCCTGAAGAACCGGTCCATGATTCGCCATGGAGCCAGTACACTCTGTCTTTTGCCAGTTCATATAGTTTGGGATCTTCTTTTAGTGCCATCATGAATTCCTTGAAAGTGGGAAACCTGCTGGCCAGGTCCTGGGCCAGTCCCTGCGCATCTGAATAAGAAAGTGGCTGTTTGAATAGGGTTATTGCTGGACTTTCAGAGCGTGAAGAGGGCTTCTTTAGAACGTTCATAAAACTCACAATAGCACAGGTACTTATTCTCCTATTTAAGCTTACTTATTTTGGAGGCTTTGTTCATAAACTCCTACTTTATAGACAGTCTTTTGGCTTTTTGGATTACTTCCTGAATACTAAGGCCAATGCCTTAAGCCTCTCCGGATCGATTACGCCTGATTCTACGAGTGTTCTGACTTCAGCCTTAGCGGCTTTAAACTGCTCAGCTGGAACAACTACATCTTGGGATTGAGCTACCGTCGCCACCCGAGCAACGTTGTCAGGCCAGTAGACTGGACCAACTTCGAGGTCGAGGTGGAAGTCGGCGCGGCCGACATAGCCGACCCCCAAGGCGAGAGGCCACTTGCCTATTGCAGCCTTGGCCACTGCCAGTTCTGAAACATAAAGCCTGTCCTTCCACGGAACCTGGCTTATATATGAAACCTTTGTGAAAGTGCCGTCCTTATTATCTCTGTAGTATCCTGCCTGAGTCGGAACGTTATTCGCATTTATCCAGTACCAGCCGTCTTCCGAAATTGTCCTTGCCTCAGACAATGGTGCAAGTCTCCTTCCCCGTGCTACCTCATTACTTATTCCTTTTCGGGTTACATACTTGTCTCCTGTCTGTAGTCCGTTTGAAACATCATTTCTTTGTGTAG
>JAJZKF010000043.1 GCA_021804305.1 Microcaldota archaeon
CTGAAGCCTTTTGCTGTTTCCGAATTCACGTCCCAGGTCTATCGAAGAGAAATAATAATCGTCCCTAAGGAGGAGCTCGGCAACATGGGGCTCAAAGCCCCTGCCATAAGCCGAGATGACATTCTTAGCTAGGAACTCATCATACGCATTGTCGTTCCGGCTTGTTGCTTCAATACAGTCGCCTGCAGTGAGGCTTATCCTGCATCTTGTCGCCTTCTCGAACGAGCCAATCAGCTTCTTGTCCCCTCTCAACGTCTTCAGCCTTTCAACCGGTATGTAAATCTGTTGCATGGTATTACGGAGTATTTTCTTCAACTATCTATTTAAAACCGAGTGTCACCGTCGTAAACTTTACTTCTCCAGTGGCGACTTGCGCTGTACTACGGATATGCGGCACTTCCGCAAATTACCAACATTTAAATACTTATTCTTTCACTATACTAACTGTGACTCAATCATGATTGTTTCGTGACCAGTTCGTAACACTTCCATGATTGAATCATGTTGATTGGCATGGGCCAAAAAAATGATTTAAAAGGCGACCTCGTAGCTATCAGGAAACAGATAGCGAAGCTGGGGAACAAGGAGGAGTCGCTAAGATCAATATTATCGGAGAAGGAGAAGGTTGAAGAGACCAGCAGCGGTTTGTTAACGCTTCTCAAGTTCGTGATAAGCGAGAACAAGAGCACAAGGCAGATGATCGAGAGGATGTCGACTACCCTTTCAAAGCTAGAAGCCGAAGTGAATGCAGTCGAAGAGGAGGAATTCGAAGCCCAGCCCCAGGAACAGGAACCGGCCGAGCGCCCAACCGTGGTGCTGTCGGGCCTAGACACCAAGATAGTGCAGTACATACAGATAAAAAGCATGGCATGTGCTGACGACATCAAGAAGATGATGGGTTACAAAGGAAGGAATGCCGCATCAGCAAGGCTGAACAAGCTGAAGATGATGGGCATACTTACAAGGCATCAGGCAGGTCACAAGGTTTTCTACATGTATAATGCTGCTGGCAAGACGACCAAAAATGCACTAATTGTATCACCCCCACAGTAAATTTAGAGCCCGCCATCGACCCTCTCTGCGGCGGGCTCTAAAACCCTTTCTTTTTCTTCAATTAGTGCCAATATGCTCCTAGTACAGACTCTTTTTAAAGTCTCTGATAGAAATCTAATGGATTCTATGCCTAGCGAAACCAGTAAGGGCGATTTGAGGGAATTCATATCTAACATGCCATATTCCTACGACGTTACTGCAAAGGCTGCAGATATAGTTTCGGACTACGCGAAGTATGAGGGCAAGGAAGTATCCGTGGCAGGCAGGGCGGTAGCCGTAAGGAAATCAGGCAAGCTGGTATTCATAGATGTACTGGATAGCACTGGAAAGATACAGGCGTATTTCGAATTCACCGCGCTTGGGGAGGAATCGTTCAGCAAGTCGAAGGCCCTCAACTCTGGCGATATAATAGGGGTGAAGGGAAAAGTGTTCAAGACCAAGCCCGGGCAGATAAGCATCATGGTGGAGAGCTACGCGCAGTTAGCGAAGGCACTAAGGCCTCTCCCTGACAAGTGGCATGGACTTCAGGACTCAGAGATAAAATACAGGAAAAGATATCTCGACCTTATAATGAGCCAAGAGTCAAGAGAGGTGTTCGTGAAGAGAGCAAGGATATATTCGCTGATAAGGGAGTTCATGGCCCAGAGGGGTTTCATGGAAGTGGAGACCCAGGTGGTCCAGGCAGTGTACGGAGGAGCGGATGCGAAGCCGTTCAAGACTTTCGTCAACACCCTTAACGAGGAGCACTATCTCAGAATATCGCCTGAGCTGCAGCTCAAGAGGCTCATAATAGGGGGGTTCGACAAGGTGTTTGAATTCACCAGGAACTTCAGGAACGAGGATTCGGATACCACGCATAACCCGGAGTTTACGGCGATAGAATGGTATCAGGCGTATGCCGATTACGAAGATATGATGAGGCTTGAGGAGGACCTCCTGGAATACGTGGTAAAGGGCATAGCCGGATCGACAGAGATCGAATACCAAGGTCAGAAGATCAGCTTCAAGAAGCCATTCAAAAGGATAAAGTTCATCGACTCTATAAAGGAGAAGACTGGAAAGGACATACTGAAGATGGGGGATGACGAGCTATTCGCTCTTGCCGAGGGGATGGGGATAAGGTTCCTGAAAGGGATGAGGAACAGGTACCACGCATACGACAAGATCTCAGAGAAGGTGCTGGAGGGAAAGCTCACACAGCCGACTTTCCTTCTCGATTTCCCAAAGGAGACATCCCCGCTTACGAGACCGAAGAGGGGGAATCCGGAGCTTGCAGAGAGGTTCGACCTCTACGTGATGGACAAGGAATTAGGCCCGTCATACTCGGAGCTGAACAACCCTATAATACAGAGGGAAAACTTCGAAGAGCAGGATAGGCGCAGGAACGATGGGGATGTGGAAGCTCCTCCGTCGGATATGGAGTTCGTGGAAGCGATGGAATACGGAATGCCTCCGACAGGCGGGCTCGGGCTTGGGATAGACAGGCTTGTAATGCTCCTCACCAACAAGGCTTCCATAAAGGACGTCATATTCTTCCCAATGGAGAAAAGGATCAAGTAAAAGGAAAGCAAAAGGGCCTTAGCCGGGATTTCCGTGGCTCATGATTATTCATCAAAGGAGCCGATGTCGGACCCGGTCTTGAGGATCCACAGTCCTCTGTGCGAGCCGTTACACCACTAAGGCCATGCATATCCTATTTGCTTACTCAGGTATTAAAAACTACGGGTCAGGCACACCCGGGCTGATTATCGAATAAGCCTTTGGCTCAGTCATCGTGCTTACTACGATGGTGTTTCCGGCTTCCTCCACCTCAAAGCCATCGGCCATAGCCGAAGCTGCCACAGCGCTCTTCCAAGCCTCTAACTGTGTGGCGTTCATCAGCGGGGCCCCGTTCTCGGCTGCGGTCGCGAACGCCCCTACGAGCTGGACGTTCGAGTAAGCCATCTCCGTCCCAGACCATGAAAGCTGGTTGCCTGACGAAACAGAGCTGTAACTGATCGCCAGTATCGCGATCATAACCGAACCCAGGAGAAGCAGCCCATAGAAACTCATCTATCCACCGCATGCATACAGGCAGAGCTGTTCGTAGCCGCTATTCACAAGAAAAGGGTAGCACTGGGAAAAAGAGTCCCTGCAGGACGAGGATGAACCTTCGTAAGCGCTCTTATCTCCCATCTGGACTTTCACGTAACTTGCAGCGTACGTTGCCTTCATGTCAGAAACCAATGGGTTTATGCAAGTCGTGTTCCACTCCGCAAAGCAGTCCCGGTAGTACGGCACCTCGTATGCCGCTTCTACGAAATCGTATGCCATGTCCTGATAAGCAAAGGCGCTGGCTTTTGCCCCGCTGTTAAGGTATGCTATGTGGCTAATGGTGACTCCGGCCGAGACCAATAAGAGCGAAGCCACCAGCGCCTCAAACACAGCCATCTGCGCACGCATATCATCATCTCAGGGAAATGGTCGATCCCTGGTAGAATAGCGATGCATTTCCTGCATCAAGCCCCGGATCCAGCTTTACGCTTATGTTATAGAACAGTGGCGATGAGATTTTACAGGTGTAAGCAGACTGGCCGGATGCCATCTTGCACAAGGAAACATTGGCTGGCGCAGAACCTGTGAATGACTGCTCCTCTCCATCGTAGACGCTTATCGCATTCAGCCACCAATCTATCGAACCGAACTGCCCCGGATCCGTACGGTTATATGCCGAAAGCTCTGAAACAAGATTGCCCCACTGGCTCTGGAATATGCCATAACGGCTTTCGTTTATCGGTTCTAGCGTTCCTCCCCTATCCATTATCACATACTGGGAGTATGGCTGCATGTAACCCCCATTCCCTGTAACTGACATGACCGAAGCCCTGCCGTAGACTACCCCATTTGGCGCCATCACGTTAGCTGAGGGATCCAGGCTCGTAAGGTCCGAAGAGAGGACCAAATGCCCATCATTGAGGTCGAGCACAGTGTTGTACCCGAAGGTCCCCGAGCTGCTTATCTGGGCTGTAGACGTTCCTGTACCTATCTTCTCCGCACAGAAAGCCCTCTGCCCCGAGCCCCAGTAGTTGCAAGATGGCCACGGGGTGGTTATCTGCCAAACCCCCTGCCCGCAGTCATACGGCTGGCATGCATTCCACGTGGTGATGCTGTAAACCTCCGATGGGGGCGATAACGGATAGTTTACAGAGTTGTTGAGCTGCTCTATCGAGGCCTCAAACCCGGAACCCGTGCTGCCATTGCCTGGAGGCCCCCCGCTGCCCGGATAGTACTCTGCAAACGAATAGCCAGATGTGTTGATGTCGTATCTCTTCCCGGCAAGCGATACGACCGCGCTGGCATTCAGCTCCATCAGACCCTGTGATGAAGGGGCAAACGCAAAGGGAAGCACAGACACCCCTGTCCATGACATGTTGTCATATCCGAAAGGATTCACGCCGCCGGTGCCCTGAGCATGGAGCGTCACGCTGATCAGCTTCGCGCCATCAGGGAGATACATCACTATCTGCGCCCCATTGCTCATTCCGAGATAACTCACGTTCGAGACCTCTAACGACATGTGGGGATAACCTACGAAGCCGTTTGCAGCTATGGGTTGCTGGTATGCGCTATTTCCTACGCTGCTCATTACCCTGCCGAATGTGGATCTCTGCATGCCTGCAAGATGCGAGTAAGTGCCCAGCACAAAAAGGCTCGCAGAAGCGACGGCACCCAGCAGCATCATGAATTCTATCGTAGTTTGGACTCTCATCTATTCACCCCTAAAGCATAAACACGGTCGTCTATCACGACAAGCCTCATGGCTACGGCGTTTCCCGAGACGGTTCCGGGCAGTAACAGGGAATAATTGCCGTCGCCTGCCTGGGAAAGGAAGGCAACAGTGCCATTCAGACCGAGGTGCAGGTTATCAATAGCATAAACCATCTCTTGGGCATGCACCTGCCTGCTCAGCGTGTAGCCGTCCGGCCGATGTTGACTGCCATTCATGGGCGCGTAGAGTGCAACTGCAAAGAAATACAATACGAAGGAGAAGAGGAACGCCGCAACAACGGCATCTATCATTATCATTATCCCTTTCATCGCACCATCATTGGTTTATCAGAACATAACCGTCCCTTAGTCGCGGCCATCAACAATC
>JAJZKF010000044.1 GCA_021804305.1 Microcaldota archaeon
GTTTATTGATTCTGCAGGTCTGGATTTTATGAGCCATTGCCCCGTCCGCCCTTTTTTTAGTATTATCCACATCCAAGTCGAGCTCATTCTCCAGATTCGAATTTATTATGTCAAAAATATAGATTCCACCCTGATTCAGGTTATCCCTTACATTCCGCATCGCTTTTTCAAAACCGGCTTTCGTGAGATGGCCAACGGCATTGTACATGGTTATCACCGCATCGAATTTTCCGACCTTTATGGTGCGCATGTCACCGTTCAAGAATGTTATCTCCATCGTCTCCCTCTTCGCCTTGATCCTTGCGCATCTTATCTGACCTTTGCTTATGTCGGCTCCTACTACATTATATCCATGCTTAGCCAGCCAAAAGACCTGGCCGCCAGTACCGCAGGCAAGATCCAGCACTGTCTTCGCATTGTGTTTTTTGAGAAACCGTTCTACTGAAGGATTTGCTATTTTATGCCAGTCGCTCTCCTCCGGTCTATCATATTTGGCATTTCTATCATACATCGGAGTCCGGTCCGTTATCATTGCCATAGCATCACAGTTCATATAAGCTGACAAAGCCTTAATCCTTTACAGCAGTCTCTGTTAAAACCGAAATGCCTTGGAGATAGGACTAGGGGTAGCCAAATTAAAGGATAATATTATAAATCTAATCTGGCTGTTTAAACTATGCCAGATTCACATCCCATAGGAGGGTCACACCATTCCGGGATTCACGAGCATGAACATCCAGGCCATAGTTTCACGGGCAGCATCTGCGCGATATGCAGTCGCGAGGCTAAGCATACGTGCCCGCTCTGCCAGAGCACAGTCTGCACTATCCACTTCAAGAGCAGGGAGAATTGCTGCGCCATGTGTGCCGCTAGGAAGGCAAGGGAGGACATGCGGAACAGGGAGATATAGGCGATATGATGGCAGAATCGATAAACATAGACAAAAAGAAGACCGCTCTTGTGATAATAGACCTCCAGAAAGGGATAGCAGCAAGGGATACCTTCCCTCATGACTCAAAGACCGTGATCGCAAATTCCGCTCGGCTCGCAGAGGCGTTCAGGAGGAATGGCATGCCCGTATTCCTGGTGCATGTAGTGTCATCGGAAGCTGATAGGCTTAACCCTGTGGCCGATGATCAACCCCTAAGCGGGGGTCGGATACCTTCCGGAGACTGGTCTGAATTCATCCCGGAATTGAAGAAAGCGGAGACTGACATAATAATAACGAAGAAGCAGTGGGGCGCCTTCTACGGTACAGAGCTCGAGCTACAGCTCCGGAGGAGGAAGATAGACACCCTGGTACTGTGCGGCATCGCTACGAACTACGGCGTGGAGAGCACCGCGAGGTTCGCGTTCGAGTACGGATTCCAACAGATATTCGCCGAGGATGCGATGTCTTCGATGACGAAGGAGATGCACGAAGCTTCCGTAAATTATTCGTTGAAAAGGATGGGCAGGGTGCGCAAGACTGATGAGATACTCGCCGGCCTCTCCTGATGCGGTATCACCATCGCATATAAAGCTTTTCTGCTAGAAAAGGATGCAGCGTCAACGAATGCGGTGCACACATGCGCGGCCGACAAGGGGCATCGAAATATCTAGGTTACTCCATAGCGATAGCCACGTCATTGGCATATGCGATCTGGTACATAGGCTCAAACTCCGTGATGTCGATGTCCAGCGGCACATACGCTCCGATACTGCCGCTTCTTGTCATTGAGGTAATCTCATCAGCTCTCGTATTCATGCTCGCCAAGGGCAGGATACAGCTCCAAATGTCACAGCTGGCATATCCGGTCATATCAGGTGCGCTGTTTGCGATTGGGAATTACCTGTTCTACATAGTGCTCAGCGGAAGCGGGGTGGCTCCTGCCAGCGCATTCGCCTCTGCGGAAATAATAGTATTTACTGCGATACTCTCTCTTTCATCAAGGTTCAAGCACACTATGGGGATATACTATGCCGGTTCAGTTTTCATAGCTGGCGGTATGATCCTAGAATCACTTACCCTTAACGGCCAATCGATTACATTGGATCCATACCTGCTCGGCCTTGGGGCGGTCATAGCGCTCGTGTACGGGATAGCAACTTACTTTTACTACCTATCGACCAGGAAGATAAACGACACGCTCAGCGTCATGTTCCCTATCCAGTTTACAGAGGTGATACTGTTCGGCATAGCCTTCATAGTCCTGCTCCCGTCCATACCTATACCGCAGATAAATGCATTCTATGTGTCGCTGATAGTGGTCGTAGGGGTAATGCTTATGGCATCGTTCTACCTTGAGACGCTCGTGCTGAAACTGCTGCTTCCTTTCGGCAGGGGGGCAGTTGCAACTGGATACATCTTGTCGGACCTTCAGCTGCTTCCTGTAATAGCATTCGTATTGATTACCCAGCCTGGTATGCTCGGATACTACCTCCCTGGCCTAATCTTCATAACGTTCGGAATGATGCTTCTGGACTGGAAGTGAACGCACTTACTCTTTCGGACTTTCAAGGATGTCCGGGGCATTTCTCCTAAGCAGGTACCTATCATCTCCGCACTCGAGCGTGAGTACAACCATGGCGATATCCCTGATCGCATCAGCCTTGTTGCCGCTCATCCCAACGACCTTCGAGCCTATTAACATGACGGCCTCCTGGCCTCCGGGCTTGCGCGATATCGACAACACCGCATCGATGAAGTATGCCTGTATCTCAGGGTCTCTTACGGAATTAAGTACCCTGCAAACCGAGCCCTTGGCTAGGTCCGCCTCCTCCTGACTGAGGTAATCGAATGCCTTTATGGCGGAAAGCTGCCTTTCAGCGTTTCTCCTTTCCACCATCGAGCCGTTTTTAAACACCGAGTCCAGAGCTACCAAGGTCCTCTGCAGGCCCCCGTTTATCAAGTCGGATCTTCCCCCTCCTAACTCTATACGCGGTTTCTCCAATTTGTACTTGCTGCCTGCAAGGAGAGCCAATGTTCCATCGAAAAGCTCCCTCGTGCCGTGCGCCTTCCTCGAGTGCTCTATCATGCCGATCGCCATAGCTGGCGTAGAGCTTAACATGAGCCTTATGTACTGCGGGGCAAGAGGCTCCTTCACATACTTGGCATATCCTGCAATGTACTCCATAAACTCCAGTTCAGACTCTTCGGTCCCGTCGCACCTTGCAGAACGGCCTACAATCTTGTTCCTCACATCAGAAATGATATCTACGCCTAGGTCCGGATTGCCGGATAACGACGACATGCAATCTATATATGTGCTTGTTGCGTTTATGCTAATCTTTTGATTGGAGTCCAGGGCCACGGCACCGCTTACGACCTGCGGAGAACACATGCTTTCTACGTACCTCTCGAACTCCTTGGGGTTTGAAGACCCATCCCTGCTCCACTTATAGATTATCTTCTCTGCAAAGATCTCACGGACCCTCTCGAGTTTCTTGAGATCCTCTCCTCTGCGTACAAGCGTAGCATCCACACGCTTTATTGCTTCGTTAGCAGGGGTGGTTTTTTCTGTGCCTGATATATCTTCAAAAACTATCCTGCCACGGTTCGGGGCTCCTTCCTCATGGTGCGTCTCATGTATGCGACCCACACCTAACAATGGTGCTCCATCCTGGCCTAAGCCGGCATTAAGCAGGTTTATCCCTGGCATCATCTCATCCTATGTATAATTTCTCTACGTGGTTACCTTTCGATTCCTATTATTAAACGGTTTTGATACCTTTCGGTTCTGCCTGTCATGAAACCAGGGCCACGAAAGGCGGTCAAGGCATATCAGTGTCTGTAAGGATAGCTTCAGATATTTATTAGTTGTCTTGGCTATCGTCACTTGCGCAACTCGGGAGGTTTGCAACCCCCCGGAAACCTATTAAAAGCCTAGCCGCATTATATAGTAGCCACAATACTGTTTGCTTCTTTAGCAGCTGATAAGAAAGGGAGGGAGATGAAACTTGCTATACTTTCCGACATGCATATCGGATATGAGCGCTTTGCAGAGGATGCATATAATCAGGCGGAAGCGGCGGTGAAAGCCGCTATGTCTGTCGCAGATATGCTGCTCATACCTGGAGACGTGTTCGATAAACGGGCACCGAAGCCCGATGTGATAGCCCAGGGGATAAACATATTCATGGAGGCATCAAGGCACAAATGGCCGGCGAAGGTGGTGGAGTTCAACGCGGAGGACGGGACGAAGCCGCATACCGAAGTCCCTATAATCGCGATACCTGGGACGCATGAAAGAACGGCAGAAGGGAGAGAGAACGTCTTGAGCCTGCTTGCACTCGCCGGGCTGATAGTGGATGCGAGCGAGGCTACAGTCATAGTCGCCAAACACGATCGGCCTGAGGATAAGGTCGCAGTCTTCGGCCTGGGCGGCGTATCAGAGGACCGCGTAAAGGAATGCTTGGAGCGGTTGAAACCCAAGCCCGTAAGCGGCGCATTCAACGTATTCATGTTCCATCAGTCCACATACGAGTTGCTCCCATTCGATGACGAGCTGATACGCTATGTAGACCTTCCAAAAGGCTTCGACCTGTATGTCGATGGGCACATACACAACAAGGTGGAAGCCACGGTCCATGGCAAGCCGTTCCTAATTCCCGGAAGCACAGTATTGACGCAGCTCAAGGATGGCGAGCAGGAGAAGAAAGGTTTCTTCCTATTCGACACGGAAGACTCCTCATACGAGTTCATACATATAGACTCGCGCACATTCGTCTGCAAGGAGATGAAGTTCGATAGCGCAAAGCCAGGCGAGGTGCTTAAGCTGTGCGACGATGAGATAGGCTCGATAATCGCCTCAGCTGGGAATGGTCATAAGCCTATAATAAGGATCAAGCTCGTCGGCTCCTTGGGAGAGGGGGTCACAAGCGCAGACGTCCCGATAAGGGTCCTAACCGGCAAATATTCCAGCTTAGCGTACCTTGAGATAGACTCCTCTAGGCTCGTAAGCCCTGATGTGGTAAAAGGTATGGAGGAGGTGAGAGAGGGCAGATTAGGGGATGTTCCTGTAAAGGAGCTAGGAATGAGGATGTTCGCATCAAGGTTAAGGGAGAACAAGTTCGAGATCGGCGTTGATGGGACA